>NZ_JARVCN010000126.1:0-9451 GCF_038442745.1 Crocosphaera sp. Alani8 | reverse complement strand
ATTCTGACCTTATTATACCCTAATTTTGCTCATATTTTAGATGCGTTTGCCCTGGATGGTTAAAAAACCTTTTGTCAAAGTCCGGGCTTGGCCATTCTCGGTGTTAACAGTGGTCAGGAAAGCTCCCCGCCCATCCGTGTCAAGCCCTTGCCTGGACTAGATTTAGTCGATGCGACATTTTTGCGTCGCTCCCATGTTGAACCGTATTGCCTTTGCTCTTAATCGTCAAATCAAAATCGACTTAGTAGAACTCAGTCAACCCTAATTTTCTTATACTCATACCTTTACTTGTACTCATTAATCTAGTATAATAGTAACAGAGTTTAACTTATACTCATGTCTGACATTAATAGTCTGATTCATTTTTGCCAACGAGAATCAGAGATTGATTTAACTTATGCGATCTCCCAAGCGAGGACTGAATGGCTAAAGACCTGGTTATCAGAGCATTTGCCTGAAATTGCTGAACTAGAGGAGACTCCCAAAGACCACGATAAAGCTCGTCAATGGGATGCTATGGCTAAGGAGATAATGAAGGAAAGGGGGTTGGTTAGTCCTTCACAACAAAAGAACCGCCTCACTGATATTCGTAATGCTCTTAAAACCCTTAATCCTAATCATCCTGCTTTAGCTGATGTGGGGTTTACCTCCCAAGAATGGGAGGCCATTAACCGCCTGAGTGAACAACGAGTCAGCGATCGCAATACCAAATTTCTACATGATCCTGATGCTATTGTTTCCAAGGCTCTCTCTCTACTTGATAGTAATAATTGGTATGATGTAGCTGCTGCTTTAGCTGTTTTGACTGGTCGTCGTTGTGCTGAAATTCTCCAGACTGCATCCTTTGAATATAAGTCTCATTATTCGGTTACTTTCAGAGGAGCTCTTAAACGCCGCAGTGAACCGGTTAACCTACAGTTTGAAATTCCTACTTTAGCTGGTGCAAAACTGGTCATTGCAGCTTTGGCGAAACTGAGGGAATGGGTTGATACTAAAGGGTTAGATAACAGAGGTATTAATAATAAGTATGCTCATGCTGTCATTAACTCATGCGATCGCCATTTTAAAGAGTTAGTCCCCACCCGTGATGGGGAGGATAATCTTTACACCCATTTGTTTCGGGCTGTTTATGCGACAATCGCCACTCATTGGTATTGTCCCCCTACTGTCCCTGAATTAGAGTTTAGAGCTTATATTCAAGGTCATTTTAAAATACTTGATGAGAAAAACCCTGATTTAAGAAGGAGTTTAGAAGCCTCTCGTCATTACTTTGATTATAAGATTGCTGATGGAGAAGGTAATGTGGATGGCCGGTTAGGAATTAAGTTACCATTACCCGATGTCACAGTAGTTTCCGCTTTTAAAAGTTATTATCAACCCTCCACTGATGATAACCAGCATGAAGCTGTACCGAATAATTCTCAGAGTGAGATTAACGATCAACATTCTCAAAAAGAAACACTGGTGAGTGTTAACGCTTTGGTGAGTATGCTTGAGAATTCTGATTATGAAATGTTGTTGACTGGGTTAATGGGGGTTACAGGCCGTACTCCTGCTGAACTTCTTAAATCAGGGGTTTTCAGGTTATCCCCTGATGCTATGGTCTTATTTTCCCCTACTGGTTTAACCCAATCTTCCCCACTTCCTACTTTGGTTGAGGGGTCTAAAGTGATTGATGCTATCGCTCGTCTTCGTCACCACAAAGACGTTCAATCAGAATTATATCTTAGTCCCAATCAAATTAATGACCATTGCTATTCCAAAGTCGAACCCGTTATTATTCAATCTCTTGGTTTGAAGGATAGAGAAGAACTTTACTCAGCCTATTCTCACCTTTGTTCAAGTCAATTTACCTCAGTTAACGACCATATCCCAGTGGTAACTGAACAAGATTGGGCTGCTGTGGCAAAGTCTTTAGCACAATCTCTTCACCTTGATTCTCCTACTCAATTAAGAAACTGGTTTGACCAGATTCAAGCTGATTCTACTACCCATACTCATACTCAAGATGCGTCTGATAATATTAAACAGATGTTTTATGACCAACAAAAATCTTTGAATCATTTAACTGATGCTGTTTCTAATCTTGTTATTACTCTGAGCGGGGAACAAACTGACTCTATGACTCCATCCACAACCCAACCACAAAACAGCATCACTCCAAAGGAGGTGACAAGTAGTCCTGGGGAGAATAAAGTCGGTCATGCCATTGATGCCATTATTGATTACAACAATAATCTAGCTACTCGACAACAAGATAAATGGCGTATTGCTATTTCCTCTCTTAAACAATTAACTAAGTGTAATCAAAGTTTAATTGTCAGAGTTCTCAAATCCCGCAGTAATGAAATTGAACAACATCATCAAACCCATCAATTAGGACAATATCATAATTCTAAGGGTAAATCTGCACCCAGAATTTCTGAGGTTATTTCCTTAAACCCATAACCAAGGTCAAGAGCCTAATACCCTTAAAGCTTTTGTCAAACCTTTTCTTAATCAATAATTTCATTCTTTAAGTTTTTTAGTCTATTTATGTCTTACAATTCTCCAAAAATTCAGCAAAAAATTCAGCAAAAAATTATCGATATCTATCACAAAGAAACTCCCATTAATCAACAAATTGTTCAATTATTATCCATTATTTATGAGCCAATTGGTCGCTCTAGTTGTCTCCAATGCTTCCAAGACCTTGGACATAAAGATCAACGAGGAAAGCCCTACAACAGTAAAACTTTTAAAATTCTCCTCGACCATTTATTGAAACGCCGTTTACTGGTGGAATCTGACGACAACAAATTACTTTGCTATCCACCTCTTGTCGAAATCGCTACCCGAGATAGTATTGGGCAAAATACCTTTCAACAATTTGTTACTATTATCGATGGGAGAATCCCCATCAAGCGACGCTCTTGGGATGATCATCCTCGCTACTTTGACAGTGAACAACAACTCATTCGTGAAATGAGAATTGGTTTGTACCTCGAAGACTTTCCTTTTATTGAAGAACAACTTAACATCTATAAAAACCAGTTATATAGCAGTGACTTTTCCTTCTCTAAACTGATAGAATTAGTTTTTACTAATTCTTTTGATGCCCAATGGTTCTGTCGTTTACCTCAACCTTTATATGAAGAGAGTTTAATCCATATTATTACCCAGCTCTCTCATGGTTTTAACCCAGTTGATGGTTTTTTTAACTTATTAGAAAACACTTGTTCTGGAGTGATTAAAGAGTCCTCTGATGCTTTAGAATTACTCCTCGTTGAACAACTTATTCTTAGAAACCGACTTCTAGAAGCTCAACAACTCTTAAATCGCATTTCTGTCTCTGATAAACGCTACTATTTGCTCTCATTATCTGATGGCTTAATTACTTTTATTCAAGGGGATTATCCAGCCTGTATCCTCTCTTTTGAGCAAGCCCTTAAAGCCTTTAAAAAACTCACACAAAAACGCAAAATTTACTTTGAACACTTTCCCGGACTTTTCTTCATTTTAGCTTTGATTAAAGACCAGTCCTCCCATTCTCTCTCCTTAGCACAAGACTATATTTTAATTCGGCTTAAACAAGCCAAATTTACTTCCTCTACTCGACTAGCTTACCAATATTTACACCAACTTATCTCCCTACTTTTAGGAGATATTTCTCTGCAAAATCATGAAGATGACCCTGATTTACCTATTAATTATAGTCTTGAGTCTTTTTTGACTTATTGTTGTTATTACTGGTTAAATCCTAAGTCCGCTAAACGTCGTTTACCTCCCCTATTACATAACTTTTTTGCTCAAACTTATCAGTCTGGTTATTATTGGTTAGCCTTTGAAATTGGACAATTTTTATTACATCTTGATCCTCATACCTCTTGGAAACCCACTATTCTTCACTTAACACCCCCTTCTGACTCAAAACCTTTGTTTCAACTTATTCAACTTGAAGAACCTTGGCAACTTAGTTTAAAAGCTCTGATTAATTTCAATTCTCAGCCTACTTCTCAAGTTAATCCCTCTCAACCTAGCAAACGTTTAGCCTGGTTTTTTAGTTTATCTAAGAACCATTGGTCTTTAAAACCCAAAGAACAAACTATCTCTAAAAAAGGTGTTTGGAGTCAAGGCCGTCCCATTGCCCTCAAACGATTAGCTAGAGGTCTTGCTGCTTTAGATTATCTCACACCTCAAGATTTAAAAGCCTGTACTCAAATCACCGTTGATGAATATGGTTATTATGATGAACCAGAGTTTTCTTTCCATGAAAACACTCTTCTTGAACTCATTGGACATCCTTTAATTTTTTGGGAGGATTCTCCTAAAACCAAAGTTGAATTGGTTGAAACCACTCCTGAATTATTAGTTAAAAAGAATCAAAAAAAGGAAATTACTCTCAAACTTTCTCCCCCTCTTTATCAGACTGATTCTCCTCTCATTTGGCAAGAAACTTTTAATTTAGTTAAAGTCTTAGTTATCACCCCTGACTATCAACAACTTGCCAAAATCTTTGGTAAAAAAAATCAATTAAAAGTTCCTATTTCGGCTCAACAACAGGTTTTAGCTGCCATTAATACTATCTCTAGTTTATTAACGGTTCATTCTGATATTGGAGGTGATATTGCTGATGCTATTGAGGTCATTGCTCAACCTCTTCCTCATCTTCAATTATTACCGAATGATGAGGGGTTAAGTGCGAGAGTGGTTGTCTGCCCTTTTAAGAAAAGTCATTCTTTTTATCATCCTGGTACCGGTGGTGCAACTGTTATTACTGACATTGATGGACAGCGTTATCAGACCACTCGTGATCTCCAACAAGAAAAGAATTTATTTGACGCTCTCCTTGCTGATTGTCCCCTTCTTGCTTCTGGTGATTCTGCTAGTGGCCGATGGGATTTTGATGACCCTGAACTTTGTTTGGAATTACTTCTACAATTACAGGATTTAGAGGGTCGAGTTATTATTGAATGGCCTGAAGGGGAGAGTCTTAAGGTAACTCAACCGGCTGGTTTTTCTCATCTTCACCTTCATGTTAATTCTCAACAAGATTGGTTTGAGGTGTCCGGTCAGCTACAGTTAGATGAATCTTTGGTTTTTGATTTACAACAATTGCTGACCTTATTAGAACAGAGTCCTGGTCGTTTTCTTCCTTTAGGTCAGGGTCAGTTTTTGGCTTTAACTGATTCTTTTCGTCAACGTCTTGAAGAATTTCGTCTTTTTTCTCAACCCCATAAAAATGCTCGTCAGATTCATCCTTTGTCTACTTTAGCTTTGCAAGATTTTTTCTCTGAGGTTGAAGATTTAAAGGTTGACCAACAATGGCAGAAACATTGTCAGAAAATTCAACAAATGCACTCCTTTACCCCCCAATTACCTAGCACTTTTCAAGGGGATTTAAGAGACTATCAACTCGAAGGGTTCCATTGGTTAGCTCGTCTCTCTCATTGGGGCGTAGGGGCTTGTTTAGCTGATGATATGGGCTTGGGTAAAACGATTCAGGCTTTGGCTACTATTCTCACTCGTGCTAGTGATGGGCCCACTTTAATTGTTGCCCCGACTTCTGTTTGTTTCAATTGGATTGATGAATGTTTTAAGTTTGCTCCCACCCTTAATCCTCTTTTATTTGGTAGTGGTAATCGTCAGGAAATCCTCAATAATTTACAGCCTTTTGATCTCTTAATTTGCAGTTATGGTTTATTACAACAGGAATCGGTAGCTACTATGTTGGCTGAGGTTTCTTGGCAAACTATTGTTTTAGATGAGGCTCAATTTATTAAGAATATGACCACTAAACGCTCTCAGGCTGCCATGAAGTTACAGGGTCAGTTTAAGTTGATTACCACAGGCACTCCTCTGGAAAATCATTTAGGAGAGTTATGGAATTTATTCCGCTTTATTAATCCTGGTTTGTTGGGTTCTTGGAAACAGTTTAATGACCGTTTTATTGCTCCTATCGAATCAGATTCATATAAAATTCTTCATCAACAATTGAAACGCTTGATTCAACCTTTTATTTTACGCCGTACTAAAACTCAGGTTTTATCTGAATTACCTCCTCGTACTGAAATGCTCTTATCCGTTGAGTTAAGTAATGAAGAAATGGCTCTCTATGAGGCTTTACGTCGTGATTCCCTAGAAAAATTAAGCGAGAATGATGACAGTGGCGGACAAAAACATTTACAGGTTTTGGCTGCTTTGATGAAGTTACGCCGTTGTTGTTGTCATCCTAGTTTAATTCTTGATGATGCTTCTTTAAAGGGTTCTAAGTTACAGTTGTTTCAAGATATCCTTGAGGAGTTACTTGATAACCGTCATAAGGCTTTGGTTTTTAGTCAATTTGTTGACCATCTACAAATTGTTAAAGCTCATCTTGAACGGCAAAATATTGCTTTTCAGTATCTTGATGGTAGCACCCCTAAAAAAGAGCGACAACGACGGGTTCAGGCTTTTCAGTCTGGTGAAGGGGATGTCTTTCTTATCAGTTTAAAGGCGGGGGGAACCGGGTTAAATTTAACGGCGGCTGATTATGTCATTCATTTAGATCCTTGGTGGAATCCTGCTGTTGAAGATCAGGCTACCGATCGCGCCTACCGCATCGGTCAACAACGTCCTGTTACTGTTTATCGCTTGGTGGCTAAAGACACTATCGAAGAAAAAATTGTTCAACTTCATCATCGTAAACGGGATTTAGCTGATTCTCTTCTTTCTGGTACTGATGTTTCTGCTAAACTCTCCACTTCTGAATTATTAGATTTGATGAAATAACTCTTATTTCTCAATAAGCTCTTTTTCTCTCAACTTCCTACAACAGAACTAAATGTGATCAAGCTCAGAGTATACGTTTATGAATATCACAGCTTTTAAAAAAGAAACTAGGCATAATAACAACAGAATATCTATCATTATTATAAAAAATGTTTACAGAAAGTATCATTGATCAATTTATCGTCAAAGTTCGCTTACAAGCCATCCTCGAAGGAATTGATGAAAGAGTAGCTTTAGGCTTCGCAGCTGCTAGACTTCGTCTAGCGACCGGAGAAATTACAAAATCTAAATATTACCAAATAATAGATGAAATCAATAATACTTTTGCTATCATTGCTAAATCAGAAAATGATAAATTTTCAGGAATTAATCGTTGGATAGAACAACAAATTAATGACCTTAATATCACTCCTCAGTTATCTTAAAGCTAGTAAAAAATGTAAAACTTTGATCATAGCTATTTGTCATTGACCATTTTGAAGGCATGAAAATAGTCACTATGAAACTGTTGATCCGTTGTTGTTAAAACCCAACCATTTCCTTGCAATTCCTTAATTTCAAAGCGTTTTCCCGCTTGTTTTTGATGTTTAGAGTTGAGAATAAGTGTATCTCTAATTTGAATATTAGGATTAATAAAAGGTTCTAGTTTAAGTCTTTTTGGTTCCTCTATTCGAGTTGATTTTTCTGACCAAAGAACCATCAATTCTGGGCTATTGGTCAAAGAGATTTTTTTATCAATAATTATTCCAATTTTATTGCCATCAGTAACCCTTGTTCCCACCTCTAACACTAAATAACAGCGTAAATTTTCAATTTGCTCTGTTAACATTTGATATTTTTCTTGCCATGGTGTTTCTTTGGGGTATTGAAAAGTAATTGTGTTTGTCATGATTGTTTTTGCAAAAAAATGAATAAAATAATAGGAATCAATAGGATACATCGAATAATTTTACTTCAGTAAACTTATCGCTTAATAGCTTCTGAATTGAGCATAAACAGTTTTTTCAATTGATCACGAATGACGAGACTATCAATATCTGCTGTAGATCCCACATTACTAATCTCTAACTCAGGAGCAAGGTTTTTCATCGGTTTCAATAATCCTTGTCCACAGCCAATCTGAATTGCTTTTCTGACACCCTGATTTATTAATGTTTTGGAAATCATTTGCCATTTGACAGATTGACTAATTTGCTGAACTAAACTCTCTTTAACTTGATTTATGCTGAGACTAAAAACAAAATTAGTACTGGACAAAACAGGAATAGATAAAGCATCAAAAGAGGTCGTCTCTAATACTGCCTGAAATTCTTTGGCCGCTGGTTCTACTAACGGTGTGTGAAAAGCCGCACTCACTTCTAACGGAATTACACGCTCAACTGGGACATTAGATAAAATCGACGCAATTCCTTGAGAAGTTCCAGAAATAACAGCATATTTGGTATCATCATTGGCCAACCAAACATCCGAGGTTTTGAAAACTTCTTCTCGTAGTTTATCCACCTCAAACCCAATTAAAGTTGCCATTGAACCTTGGGGTAACCGAGACATAATTTCTGCTCGCTTTTTGATTAACTTCAAGCCAGTTTCAAAATCATAAGCTCCTGCTGTATACAGAGCCACATATTCTCCAAAGCTGTAACCAGTAACCAAATCAGGCCCATAACCTGATTGTTTCATTAAATCAGCTAAAAGTGTCATAAAAACATAAAGACAAGGTTGAGTGTACTGCGTATTTGATAATTTTGTGTTCTCACTTTGCCAGACATCAGAAATAGACCAACCTAGAAGATCCTCAGCCTGCTGTAATCTTAGTTTTCCCAGGGGGAATTTTTGTAAATCAAGTCCCATCCCTAACTTTTGAGATCCCTGTCCGGGAAATACCCAGACAGTTGCTCTTTTAGATTTTGGTAAAGTTTTTAATAAGGTCATATTACTTTAATTTTTCAATGACGTTTTTTCTACTCGAATACCCTTAATTTTAAAGACAAAACTATAGAAAGACGACTGTATATTTACGTATTTTATTTAATCATTACCTAAGTATTTTTGTCCGTAAATTTATTGATTTCTAAGTATTTTTCAGGTGTAATCAAATGCCTACTCACCTAGAAAAGAATTAGAAAATATCGGTAGTCCCTGCAAAGGAGTGCAGGTGATGGGAATCAAGGGGGTTGCAGTATAATGGAAGAGAGTTTCTTTTGTTGGGTATGTTTGTTGCTGAGGGGCTCTGTGGTCAAGCGATCGCTCCGAACTCTGATGATAGAGCTTGAAGGAAAATTTGTTGGACATAGAGGTTAAATTTGCTTAATACACCAGTCCCTAAGTTCTGTCCTAGAAAAAATTGTCCCTGCTATCAATCATTAGACAACAAAATTACTTTTGATGGCACCTATAAAGTCAAATCATCGGGAGAAAGAAGACAAGCTTTTTATTGTCATGGTGGCCAACATAGATTTTCTGAGATGGCCTATTCTACCCTGTTTAAAAAGCAGGGAAGTGTTAAAGAATATAGTCAAGCAGGAAAATTAATTAAGTATGGATTAGGAGTGGAACAAATAGCTGATGTATTAGAAAGAGATGTGAGAACAATTGAGGGATGGGTTGAAGGAATAGCTGATAAAAGCCAAAAATTTCATGAATTTGTGCAGAAATGTTGAATGTTAGAAAAAAGCCTGGAAAAAATCTGTTTAAAATGATA
>NZ_JARVCN010000125.1:0-9555 GCF_038442745.1 Crocosphaera sp. Alani8 | reverse complement strand
CCTTAATCATATTGATTACTTTGGCTTACTCAATGGCAACATTTTCTGGGAAAATCATTAAAGATAAAGGATTAGCTAAATATGTAGGGAGAGTCAGAAAAAATAAGAAAATGCAACGAAGACACAGTAACTTTTATATTGGGCTACATGGAAAAGATTGGGTTGACTCCTGCGATTTGTTTGCCGTTGAATCCCAGGCATTGATGCAATTAAGCCCTGGAAAATGTGCCTATTATCGACAAGGGCGACGGGCTATATCCCTGATTAAATCTAGCTTGTAGCTTTTTCTGTCCCCACGCCAGGTAGGCATCAATTTGCATGATTTCCCCAAATTTCTGAGCTGCGTCCTTTTTGAACTCATTAGGAATTGCCTCAAGCAATAACATCCCCGTTTCTAGGGAACCGCTTTCTTCCATTGCTTCATCTAGAGCGGTTTGACGTTGTTTAATTTCTTGCTGATTAATCCGCTCAATTCCTTGACGAATTTGGCGCATTAATTTGGGATTCACGGTAATAGGTAACAGTTCTCGATAACGCTCATTAGCAAAGGTGATCTCTCCCCGTGCTTCAGCTAAGCGAGCCTGATAAAATGGAATCCAAACATTATTAGGTTCTTCTTGCTCCAACTTTTCGAGTAGTTGAGAAGCTTCTTCGTAATTTTCTCTGTTGATAGCGTTAATGATGGATTCAACCATAGTAATTTCTACAGTTTAATTAAGTTTCTAGTTACACTAATAGATTGAAAATTATCCAATTTTATCTGGTGAGTTAAGTATTTTCCTATTTACTTAAGATTACACACAAGAAATGTTATGCACAACATACAACAAAAAAGATAAAAAGGCTATAAAATTTTAGAACAATTAACATATTATTAGTATCAAGAATTAACGTAAACTCTTCCTTTCCAACCGCCTCCTTTTCCTCGCCAGTGTCGCCAAGCAGAATCTAGGGTCATTAAACCATATAAAAGACCAATTACAGGCAAACTAAATGCCCACAACAAAGAACATTGATAGAATTTTAAAGTGGGAATATAAGAAATTGTCATTAATAGCCAAGTCATTCCCCCAATAATAGTAATTATCGAGTTATGGATAATTAATCCTATTATTAAGCTAAGAGGGGCAACCAAATAAACTATGGCTAATCCTAATAAGGTTCCTAATAATAATAATGGGGAATAATTTAACTGTGTATAAGCAGTTCTGGCTACCATATTCCAAATAGAGTTTAAGTTATCATAGGGTCTTAAACTAAGAGTTTTTTCGCTTAATCCTAGCCAAATTCCCTGTCGTATGTTTTGTCTATTTTTTTGTAATCTTGCCTTTACTGCTGAGGCTAAGGAACAATCATCAATTAAAGCTTGTTTCACCACTTCTATCCCACCTATTTCTTCTAGCATTTGGCGACGAATTAGAATACAACCGCCAGCAGCTGCAGCCATCTTATTTTTAGGGTTGTTAACCCAAGAAAAAGGATAAAGTTTTTCAAAGAAAAAAACAAAAGCAGGGATTAAAAATTGTTCCCAGAAACTGTCACATCTGAGTCTAACCATGAGAGAAGTCATCGCTAAATTTTCTGTTTCCGCTTGATTGACCAATTCCCTCAAATTGGTATCATGATGTTCGATATCAGCATCAGTTAATAATAAATAATCGGGTTGATAATCTAGCTTTTTAGCCTGTTCTATCCCTTGTTTCATTGCCCATAATTTTCCTGACCAACCAGAGGCTAAAGTTTTTCCGGAAATTACCTTTAGCTGTGCAGATTTTCCTGACTCTTCAGCAATTGCTTGGGCAACATTTCCCGTGTTATCATCGCTTTGATCATCTACTAAAACAATGGAAAAGTCTCCCGAATAATCTTGATTTAATAAAGACTTTAAACTAATGGGCAAAACATCTGCTTCGTTGCGAGCAGGAATAACCGCACAAACCCGAGGATATTTATTCAAAGGTTGCACATCACTGTCAATTCGTTGATTGCTTAACCAAAACCAGCCTCGGAACAATAATAGATAAGTCCATATAATTAAAGATAAACCAACAATTCCTATTAGAACACTCACCATAATACACTCTCTCACTAAGCACCTGAGTAACATTAAACCTTAGAATTGCACCAGTTTAGGTTACTGACAATAATATAACTTAAATTTCACCATCCAACATTGACTAATAATAAAGATTCAGTCATCAAGAAGTAGTAGGATCAATATAGCTTTAACTTAAGTCTATTTGAATAATAACTACATGAAACCTTATCAAGCTATACCCATTCAAGACTGTGGTGAACCCCTTACTTCCATTCCGTTAGAACGCTTTTCCGTGGAGAAACCTCATCCTTACCAAAAGTTAGGAGCATACTACGGACAACAATCTCCCTATTGTTTACGATCGCAAGTGGTGCAAACATTGATAGACGCACAAAACAATTTACAAAAACAATATCCTGGCTGGAAAATCCATATTTTTGATGCTTATCGCCCTATCAAGGTACAACAATTTATGGTGGATTATACCTTTACATCCCTACTCCAAGCAAAAGGATTAACCTCACAACAATTATCTTTGTCCCAACAAGAAAACTTGTGGCAACAAGTCTATCAGATTTGGGCTATACCTAGCGATGATTTAGCCACCCCACCTCCCCATAGTACCGGTGCCGCTGTGGATGTTACTTTGGTAGATGATCGGGGTCATTTCTTGGATATGGGGGGAAACATCGACGAATTATCGGAGCGATCGCAACCTAATTACTACGCTGAAAATGGGGATGATAAGGGAAAAACTTACCATCAAAGACGAGAAATACTGCACCAAATTATGGCCCAAGTGGGATTTTTAAGACATCCTGGGGAATGGTGGCATTTTTCTTTAGGGGATCAGATGTGGGCTTGGCAAAGTCGAAAAGCGATCGCATACTACGGTAGAGTTTGAGCGTGCAAAGAATCCCGAAGTTTGAAGGTTTGAGGTATTTCAATTGGTGGGGAAAGAACCGGGTTGCACTTCTAAAGCGAGGGGTTTACCCTTGCGAACTACCTCAACTTTTAAGGTTTCCCCGATGGTACTCAGTTCTACTTGTTCTTGTACCTCAACTGCCTTTTTGACTGGTTCTTCTCCAACTTTAACAATAATATCTCCTTGCTCAAAGCCTGCTTTTTCTGCAGGGGAATCGCTGACAACTCTTACCACTAAAACCCCTTCATTATCGGCTACTTTGAACCCTAATTGTTGCTCCTCATTCAGTTCTTTGCGTAATTCTGGATTGAGGGTGAGCATGTGAATGCCAAGATAAGGATGGGTCGCTTTTCCGTTGGTTAATAGCTGGTTAGCTACCCGTTGTGCTGTTTCGATGGGGATGGCAAAACCTAACCCTTGAGCATCGGCGCGAATTGCTGTGTTGATACCGATAACCTGGCCTTCAGCATTTAGTAGAGGTCCTCCAGAGTTTCCTGGGTTAATGGCTGCATCGGTTTGGATAAACCTGACTCGTTTATCCGGGACTCCAACTTCGGAACTAGAACGGCCTAAAGCACTAATGATACCCACTGTCACTGTGTTATCTAGTCCCAGGGGGTTACCAATAGCGATCGCCCATTCTCCTGGGTTCAATTGTTCTGCGTTGCCAATATCCACTGTTGGCAAGTTTTCCGCTTCTATTTTCACCACTGCAACATCGGTCATGGGATCGGTTCCTAGCACTTTCCCTCGATACACTTGACCATCTTTGAGGGTAACTTTAACTTCTTTGGTCCCATCTACGACGTGAGCATTGGTTAATAGTTGTCCATCGGAGGTCAAAATAAAACCTGAACCTGTTCCCCGTTCGATTTGATCTTTAGGAATGGGAACATCGTTACCGAAAAAACGACGAAAGAAGGGATTTTCAAAGCTTTCTCCCATTTGCTGAGAAACTTCTCTGGTTGCGTCGATACGAACCACCGCAGGTCCCACTTTTTGAGCAGCTTTGGCAATAAAGTTTAAATTGGCTTGTGAAGAAGATTTAGCAGGGAAGGGAAAAGGTTTGAGGTTTGCAGGAACAGCTGCTGGGGTTTCGCTAGTCAACTCTTGAGGGGTTTCCAATAGATAACGACTTCCCCAAATCCCCACGCCACTACCCAGAATCAATAGTCCGACATAGACAACTAACTGTTTAATACGCATAATACCTTTTTTACTTAATAAATTTAGGGTTCCCTGCTTAGAATTATGACAAAATTTCCTGAAAAACAGTTAACCTCCATATGTTTATTTTAGCTTTCCCATTGAATCACTCTAACTTGCTATTATCTCGAACTTATGATTTATTTTTCTAACAGTCAACTACAACAGATTGAAAACCATGCTGAAAGAACTTACCCTGAAGAATGTTGTGGTTTGCTATTAGGAATCTTTGAGGCAAGCTATCAACGGGTAATTGAGGTGCGAGAAACTGACAATGATTGGACTCCTACAATGAGCGAAGACTTGGACAATCTGGGGAGTTCTGGTAACCAACCCTTGAGTAAAAAAAATCGTTTTAGTATTGCTCCTTCTGTTTTATTACAAGTACAAAAGGAAATGCGTGATCGTGAGTTAAATATTATTGGAATTTACCATTCTCACCCTGATCATCCTGCCATCCCATCCGAATTTGATCGTGAAATTGCTTGGTCAGACTATTCTTATGTTATTGCGTCTTTAAGACAAGGTAAAGTGAGTGAAATAAAAAGCTGGACACTCAAAGAAAATAGACAATTTAAACCAGAAAAAATCAAAATCATTTACTAATCAGTATTCTTTTCTATTATCTTCTTGATTATTTGTAAATAGCAATATATTTTTCACTTATATTAAGATAAGAGTTAGTGGATTTTTGAGTGTTCAAAAGTGAAATTAATTAATTGTAGGTTTCATTTTTCTGGTTAATTTGAAATAGAATATCTTGATGAACTGCTTGGGTAATAGGATATAAATAAGCAAAGAAAAAACCAATTATTAATAAAGTAATTGGGATGGGACCAATTATCATACGAATCGCCCATAATGCTGTTTCAGGTTGTTGTCCTGTACTTTTTGGAATATAACCAGCACTGTCTAAGATTTTACCCACCAATAATAGGGCCCCTGCAATACCAATTTTTTGTAATTGAACCACTAGCGCAAAAAATATTCCTTCCCGTCTTTCTCCCGTTTTCAATTGATCTAAATCTACAACGTCAGGTAACATCGACCAAGGAACAATATAGGCTGTTGCAATGCCAATTCCTGCTATGATAGCAATTATGTACATCAAAATTACTTGGCCAGGCTGCAGTAAAAATAATCCTAATTCTGCTACAATTGTAAAAGGAATCCCCATTAAATAAATCGTCTTTTTCCCAAAACGCTGACTCATATAATTCCAGAAAATCATCATTATTAAAGCTGTTCCTTGAACGAAAATAGCCATACGAGTAAAGTGTTCTTCTGTCAAACCCATATAGTTAATAACAAAATAAGGTAATATGGCAGCAATTGTCTGTACACTTAACCAGGAACAAAGATAAATTATCATTACACAAATAAACGGGAAATTAGTTAAAATAAGAAAAATATTTTCTTTAATAGATAAAGAAGAATTTTTCTGAGAATTGTATCCGTATTTGTGAACTTCTTTATACCTTTTATAAGTTCCTAAAATACTAATAAAAATGGAAATAGTAGCAATTATTCCTGCTACTAAACCCAAAAGTGAATACTGTTTTGCCTGATTATCGAATAGACTAAAAATAACTTCAGCCACTATCAAAGATACAATACTGCCACCAATACTAAAAGCAGAACGGAAACTAATTAAATTAGTTCGTTCGTTATAGTCTTGAGTTAACTCAGCAGATAAAGCACTATAAGGTAATAGAACTGCTGTAAAAGCAGTGTAGAAAACTAAAGCAATAATAGTGTAATAAATAACTTGAAAAGTTTGACCATCCCCAGGAGAAATTGTCCACAATAAAATACAACTTAATCCCAAAGGAATAGAACCCAAAATCATCCAAGGATAGCGACGGCCAAACCTTGAACGAGTGCGATCGCTTAACCACCCAATCAGAGGATCATTAATAGCATCCCAAATTTTCCCTATCATAACGATGATACCAGCCATCCCAGGTTTTAAGCCAGCAACATCTGTCAAGAAAAAGAGGAAAAAGAAAACTAAAATATTACTTGGTAACGATCCACTTAATTCCCCAACCCCATAAGCTAACTTGGTTGAAAAGCTCAGTTTGGTTTGCGTATGAAATTCTTGCTCGGATGACATTTAAAATCTTGTAATAATGTCTCCTTATGTTAACAGAATTTCCATGAACATCCTTGACAAAACTTGAGAATTCAACTCAATTGGGTTAGGATTAACTCAGACTTTCAAAGTAGTCTCGAATCTGATCCCGTCGTCTTGGCTGACGTAACTTTTGCAAGGCTTTGGCCTCAATTTGCCTTACTCTTTCTCGGGACAATTCTAAAGTACGTCCGATATCAGCTAAGGAATAAGAAGTTCCGTCTTCAAACCCATAACGTAATCTAATTACTTGTTGCTCTCTTTCTGTTAAATCTTGCAACAGAACACCAATATCTCGACGTAAAGATTCAATGGCTAGATTTTCTTCTGGGGATATTTCCTCAGATTCCAATAGATCAACTAATTCTGTATCTTTTTCTTTTCCTACTTTTACTTCTAGAGAAACAGAACGAGGGATCTTCATCAAAACTTCTCTAACTTGTGCAGAACTCATATCCAGTTCTTGACCAATTTCTTCTAGAGTAGCAGTACGGTTTTTTGTTTGGGAAATTTGCCGTTGAACTTGTTTAATTTTATTGAGTTTTTCTGTGACGTGAACAGGAAGACGAATAATGCGACTTTGAGTGGCGATCGCTCTAGTAATCCCTTGACGAATCCACCAATAAGCATAAGTAGAAAAACGATATCCTTTGATGGGGTCAAACTTTTCAACCGCTTTTTCTAATCCCAACGTTCCTTCTTGGATTAAATCTAGCAATTCTAAGCCTCGATGTTGATATTTTTTGGCAACCGAAACCACCAGACGCAAATTGGCTTTAATCATTTCATCTTTAGCCTGGGTTCCTAATTGTTGAATCTCGTCCAATTTCTTAACATCAATATTGGCTAAGATTGCCCATCTTTCTTTACCGCGTGCTAATATATCTTTCAATTCAAATACAGATATTTCACTGGCTTCTGCCCATTTTTCCCAAGAAGGACGATACCCTAAATAGGCTGTTAATTGATCATGAATACTATAAACGTGAACAAACTGAGTCATTGTTTCATCGTTTGTTTCTGTTGCTTGGCTTCTGATTTGTAACAATTCAATATAACGTTGAACTTGTCTCGATTTACTAACCTCTTCTTCTTTTTTGAGTAGAGGAACACGACCAATATCTTGAAGATATAAACGGACTAAATCCGTGGTAACTCGATGAGTTGAAATATCTGTTTCTGTGAACTCTATGTTTTGTAATTCTATTTTCAGCAATTCATTCTCTGGTTCAGAAGCGATCTCGTTAGCTTCTTTCCATGAGTCTGTAATCGGTTTGACCTCAGGAAAATCTGGGTTATTAACATTGTTATAGGAAGATGGAGCTAACATAGGAATTTTTTATTAGTAATGACGAGATCAAATGAGGACTTTTCAGTCCTTCTGATTAACCATAGAATTCCCAAAACAAATTCAAAAATTATACGCTCTTAATATTTGTTCATAATCTATCGATTTAGATTCCGTAATCATACGGTTATCTCTATTTTTCTTGTTAAAAAATAACCGTATATTCCTTGATAGTGGATAAAATTTCGGGTATAATATTAAAAATGCCGTACTTAGAATAATTTATAGAAATCAAACTAATTTTATCTTCTTTTTATCTATAACCAATACACTGTTAATTCAGCGATGTACTTATTCATTAAAGTTAATTTAGCTATCAAAAACTTTTCTTTTCATCACTATAATTTGTATCAGATTGGAGAACAAGTTAATCTCGACCAGTTTGTTAAAACTTATATAGACAACTTACTGAAGAATGACAATATCAATGAAAATTCAGTAATTTTTAAAAGCTATGAGTATAAAATAATTTCTTACAAAGAGTATAAAATTCTCTCTAGTTTCATTAGTTAAACTACCCCCAATAGATAGATATAGACTCAATTACTTGATATGTTGGCTACTCCTAGAATAAGCTTGGTAATTCATAAAAAGTAAGCTATTTGACATTAAAATCTTCACATATATCTATAAAATTAAAGGAATTTAATACCCTAAATATTGACTTTAAATGTTCAACAGCTTACTTTTTTTAGTTTATTTTTTCGGCACTAAATTCACGCTCATTTATTGGGACTTAGAGGGTTTTTAGATATTCCACTAAAGCTTGTTTCTCCTCAGTAGATAACTCTGTTCCGTAAAGATGTCCTTGGTTACTGTTCCCGTCGAGACTGGTATCGTACTTAAACCCTTCAGTTTCTGCGGAGGTTCCTTCAGAAATGAAACCCACTTTCTCAGAATTGTAAACATCGTACCCTCGATAGAATACTTTCGTTCTCTTTTCTGGGATTTCTAGGAGATCAGTTAAGTAAGGAACCGAACCGTTGTGTAAATAAGGGGATCTCAACCAAATACCATCTAAAGCTACTGCAATGTACCCGTTTTGTTTCTGAACGTGGGTAAAATCCCACTCTTGACCATCTCCTACCTCTAAATACTTATCGACAGCCGCTTGAGTCCACATTTCTATACGATGATCATCGGTTCCCACCTCTTCGACAGGGATGTCGGTTCCTGTGCGATCGCCTCCGAAAGCATGACAAGAAGCGCAGTTGTTATCAAAAAGTGGCTTTCCTTGAGACACCAAAACCTCGTTAACTTCAAAAGGATAATCAGGGGGAGTAACGGAAAGGATGAAGTCTTCGACTCGTTGTAAGTCTTTGAGGGGGACATTGTCCGGTGGAGTTCCTGCGGCTAAGGCACCCATAATGCTTGTTTCGGTGAGATTTGTTTCTAACCCATCCCAGTGATAGTCAAATCCTTTGTGTTTTCTTAGGTTCCAAATGGGGGGATCATCGACGTTATCGATGGTGTCGTCTAAGGGTAGTCCAAAGTTAAGAAACTTGACGGGGTTAAAGGAAGGAATACGGCCCGGACCAGGGTTGGGACGAGAATTGGTCCATGCAAAACCCATTCCTAAACCAATTAGCTTTTTTTGGGTTTCGGGAATGATTGCATAACGATATAAGAGTTTATCAGACCAAGACAAAGGATGTTTTTTTGCGATCGCCGGGATCAATTGATCGGGGGTAAACTTGGGATCGTTAGCGCAAGCGGCTAAAAAACGAATATTAGCCAAAGAGTCAAATGTTTGGGTTGGGGCCCCTAGAACCAGGGTTGGAGAATCTTGAGGACTTTTACGATAGGTTGTACTATGACAAAGGGCGCAGGTTGATCCCTGACGGGGAAAACCCAGGGCTATTTCATGCTAGATGATAGGATATCTATGGTAAAATAAGTCAAAG
>NZ_JARVCN010000124.1:0-9609 GCF_038442745.1 Crocosphaera sp. Alani8 | reverse complement strand
TTGGCCTAAGTTTTCGCAGCGAGTGACCCCTGGCTTTTTGAGAAGATACCTAAATATTCCGCATTTTCCTGCCAATCAGGACGAACAACTCCCCTTGGTGTTAAGCTGTCTCGCAAGTCCATACCTAATTTAATAAATTCACGAAATTCTTTACCTTCAGGATTTTCTGGATTGTTTTCGAGCCATTGTTTTATTTGGGGATTGGCCAAAATTTGTAGTTTAAGCTGTTCCGTAGCTATATAGAGAGCTTGATTAGAATCCTGGACACATGAAGTGGCTGGAGTTATAGTGGCAAATCCCGAACCATCCCCAGTGCGATATCGAGCAGCAATAACTTGAGCTTGTTTGAGCAATTCCCTGAGAAAATAAAAAGAATTATTTCCCAGTAGAAGGGGTTGAGTAAAGGTATCCAGTTTAATTATGACATCGGAAACAGGACGACTACCTAACCATCCTCGACGTAAATCCCCCATGTATGCAGACCAATCTATAGAGCCAGAAATGATGCCATTGGGATTGTGGACATAAATCTGCTGATAGATAGTCTCAAATTGTAGTTCATTGGTAAAGCGATCGCGAATAACCTCTCCCAAACCATAGGCAAAATGTCCAGCAACAGTACCAGCAAAGACAGGATCGGGTTTTTCTCCACCTGTGCCGCCAAATAAATGAATGACAAGAGCTTTATCTCCTTCAAGCCATTGCTTAACAGCATTTTCTGAAGATGATGCTTGAGGATTAATCAGTATTGACTGAAAATTTCCCTTCCTTTGAGGAGTATTGGCCCAGTTTTCATTTTTAATGTAATTAATAGCTTCTCCTTGATCTAAAATTACTCGTTCAGGTTTAAGTTGCAATAAAGCTCTTGGTTTGAGAGATTGAACTGTAAAGATACCTTTTTGATCCTTTGCCCCATAAATGTACCATCCAGCTTTTCCCGCCGGAGAATCCTCTAATTTACGAGAGGTGGACATAAAACGCCCTCGATAATCTAAAGGCTGTTGGGGTATTCTGACAATTTCTTCTAATCCATCAAATTTACTTGTTGCTTGATTGTAGTGACGTACTCGAAAATATTCACTGGGACAAGGCTTGTTTCCTGGACAGACTTGCGGTATTTGATGGGGAGAAATTGGTTCAGTGGGGGCGATAATTTTAACTAATCCGTAGTAGATTCCTGTAATTTGTATCGGTTCAAGATTAGTCAACAGAATAGGATTTTGTTCTTCATCTTCAGACAAGATAACAGATTGTAAACGCACCATGACATCGTCTTCAGGATGAGCGCCGGCTAACGATTCCAAGGGACCTACATCAGAGCGTGCATCTAAACGATTAGGAATAACATTTCCTTTACTTTCATAGTCTTTTGCTTCTGAAGTAATATTAATATTGCGAGTAACAGCTTTGACATAAGATTGAGTATAGGGAGTTCTATTCCAACCTAAACGGACTTTTTGCCCGATTAAGTTTTCTGCTTGTGAAGGAGCATGATACAGTTCAATCCATACACCATCTCGATTACTATCAAATAAAGGCTTTTCTGGTAGTATCAAACGTCCAACCCATTTTCCAGTTGGTTTATAAAAAGAAGTATCGACAGTTTGACTTACGGGATAATGAGTAACTTGATTAAATGAGACTTTTTGCGTTAATTCATAGCTAGAAATAGTTTCAGCTTTGATAAACTGAGTTACTAACAAAAAGCTTAAAATAATTAAAAACGTAATTCTAATTAACTTGTTATTGTGATTAATCACTTTCAGTAAATGGTTTTATTGAGTTAAAAAATAGCCTTGTTGAGTAAAATATCAAGGAGAGCCAAGGATTTTTCTCACTTTTATTTTAAAAATCTATGGCTAAATAGTCGAACATAAACAAAGCCAACTATGTAAACTTATGTAAGCATAGCTGTAACTCTACTCCTGCCTTCTGCCTCTTCTCAACTGTTTCGATTTAATTGCGATAAAATAGACTAGGCTAATTGTTATCACCTATATTAGTTTATGACCACCGCAACACCTGTCAAAACCGAATACGAAGCCATTATTGGACTAGAAACACACTGTCAACTTAACACCAAAAGTAAGATATTCTGTCATTGTTCAACCGAGTTCGATAGTCCTCCTAACACAAATGTTTGCTCTATTTGCTTGGGATATCCAGGAGTCTTACCGGTTCTCAATGAAGAAGTTTTAGCTTCTGCTGTCAAGTTAGGGTTAGCGTTGAATGCGAAAATTGCTCCCTATAGTAAGTTTGACCGAAAACACTATTTTTACCCCGATTTACCCAAAAACTACCAAATTTCTCAGTTTGATCTCCCCATTGTGGAACACGGTTCCCTAGAAATCGAATTTGTGGATAAAAAGACCAAAGATTTCACAAGCAAAACCATCGGTATCACTCGTTTACACATGGAAGAAGACGCAGGAAAATTGGTTCATGCAGGAAGCGATCGCTTAGCAGGATCGACTCATTCTTTAGTAGACTTTAATCGTACTGGTGTACCCCTACTAGAAATCGTCTCAGAACCGGATATCCGCACCGGACAAGAAGCAGCCGAATACGCCCAAGAATTGCGCCGTTTGGTGCGTTATCTAGGGATTAGCGATGGTAATATGCAAGAGGGTTCTCTACGCTGCGATGTCAACATTTCTGTGCGTCCGGTGGGACAAAAAGAGTTCGGTACTAAAGTAGAAATCAAAAATATGAACTCTTTCAGTGCGATTCAAAAAGCGATCGAATATGAGATTGAAAGACAAATAGAAGCCGTAGAAAACGGTGATCCTATCTATCAAGAAACCCGTTTATGGGATGAAAGCAGCCAACAAACTATAAGTATGCGTAAAAAAGAAGGATCTAGCGACTATCGTTATTTTCCTGAACCTGATCTTCCTCCTTTAGAGGTATCTGAAGAACGTTTAAACGGTTGGAAAGAGCAACTTCCTGAACTACCCACACAGAAGCGTAAACGCTATGAAGAGGGGTTAGGGTTATCTGCTTACGATGTGCGAGTATTAACGGATGATCGCGAAGTAGCGGAATATTATGAAGCGGCGGTTAACACTGGAGCTGATGCAAAGTTGGTGAGTAACTGGGTGACACAAGACATTGCAGCTTATCTCAACAATAATAAATTAAGTATCACAGAAATTGCCCTCAAACCAAATAGTTTAGGGGAGTTAGTGCAACTGATTGAAAAAGGAACCATTAGCGGTAAAATTGCTAAAGAAATTCTACCAGAATTATTAGAAAAGGGTGGTTCTCCTAAAGAAATCGTGGAAAGCAAAGGAATGACCCAGATTTCCGATCCAGGGGAAATTGAAAAGGTGATTGCTGCCTTGATGTCTGCTAACCCTTCAGAAGTGGAAAAATACCGCGGAGGAAAGAAAAAGTTAAAAGGGTTTTTCGTGGGACAAGTAATGAAACAAACTGGAGGACGCGCTGATCCAAAGTTGACCAATCAATTAGTAGAAAAACTACTTAACGAGTAAACTTTAGAATTTGAAATGTAGAATAAGAAACCTGAGTTCGGGGTTAGGAGTTCGGAGTTAGGAGTTAGGGAGTTTGAAACTCCTAAAATTCATGGATTTTCTATAAATTATCTTATGTCGAACTCAGGTTAAGGAAGATAATTCTACATTTTAAATTACTATTATTAATCTAGCTCTTTCAGATCTAAAGTTAATAGTTTCGCTTTTCTGTCCTCTAAAGTTGCTATTAGTAATTGATTCTTACTTAACCCTGTGATAGCTGTAATTTCTACCCCTAAATTTATTTTAGATCTATAGTTTCCCTTTTTATCCAATAATAATAACTCTCCTGTAGTTCTTGCTAATCCATAACCCCAAGATTCACCGCTAATAAAATCAGGAACAAACTCTAAAGGAATTCGGGTCATTTTTAAAGGGTTAAGTTTTATCAAAATTCCATTATTAGGCTTGACTTTTTCAACAGCAAATAGATCGTAAGCATTAGATTTATTAACGGTTAATTTTGAGATTAATAAAGGAAATAGGAAACCTTTAATAAAATGTCCTCGACGGTTAAATAAATAGAAACAAGTTTGTCTCTTATCTTGAAAAATACCCGAAAAAATAGCCAGTCCATAACGATTGTTTAGAAATATTAATTTCTCAGGAAAAGGACAAGGTTTAGGGGAGTGAAAAGAAGATAAAGTTTGTAGGTTTAAAACGGTTAATTTTGCTGAAATTTGCTCATTATCGATTTTAGAAATAATAGCTAACCATTTTCCTTTAAAGTCACAAGTATATGTTAAATCTTGGCTTTCTAACTGCAAACAAGTATCTAATGTATTAAATGATTTATTTTCAGAAAAATAGTGAAAGTCATATTGACAAATTTTTTGCTTTTTGTCCTCAGTTAAAACTAGACATCCTTGAGATAGTAATGTTAATGACTTTATTGACTGGTTAAAGTTAATTGTCTCTATTTTCTTAGATTGATTAGAAAGTTTTATAAGTTGATTGTGACTAGCTAAATAAATATTCTCGTCATTATTAACAATATGATTAATTTTATCAACAACATCTAACCTACTAAAGTTATTAATTTCAACAGTAAATTTTGATAGATTATTTGATGTAGAGATGATAGGTTTGTCCTGATTAATATTTAATTGATATTTAGCAATATTAATAGCTTCTAGCATTTTTTTTGCGGAAGAAAATCTCCTTTTCGGTAACTTTTCTAGAGCTTTAATAATGATAGATTGTAACGGTTTAGGAACTGTATCAGGTATGTCAAATCTCTTGTTAAGATGGGCTAACATTAAATCCCCAGGCAATCCATAAAATGGTCTTTCTCCTATCATCAATTCGTAGAGAATAATCCCCACAGAATAAATATCACAAGCGTAAGAATATTTACCATAAAATCGCTCAGGTGCCATATAAGCAGGGGAACCTGTATAACCACTTTCGCCCCTATCATTACTGCTTTGTTCGATAATTTTAGCAATACCAAAATCCGTTACTTTTCCTACCCATTTATCTGCTGTCAAACTTAATAATATATTTTCTGGTTTAATATCACAGTGAATAATATTTTTTTTGTGAGCTTGTTCCAATCCAGCTAAAATATTAATAACTAAATCGAGACGTGATTTTAAATTTAATTTAGCGGAAAAATTCATTAAGTCTCGAAGGGTTCCCCCTTCACAATAGTCCATCACTAAATAACGTCCCCCACCATGATATTCGATAGCTTGACAAGAGACTATATTGGGGTGACGCAAACTTATCAAACAAGAAAATTCTCTTAAAAAACGATTTGTGGGAAACCCTTTAGCTAAACTTTTTAAGGCAACAAACTTCCCTGTTTTTCGAGAAATTCCACAATAAACTCGCCCAAATTGTCCTTGTCCAACTTGTGCCAAAATATAATAGTTTGAGCGAAAAACAGGATTTCTAGTCATCGCATATATAACTGTAATTTGGTAAGATAATTGAATTTAATATCTATTCTAGGAACTAAAATCATACGAACTACCTCTTGTTTTTCTCGTTCAATATTCAGATGTTGCTTACACGGTTTTAATAACCATAAAATGCTTATTTTTTGAAGTTTAAATCATCAGTTTAGGATTACTTTCATCAGATATAAATTGCATCATATTTTCAAACTTTCTTAGTTCTCCCTGTTCAACTGTTAAAATTTGCGGTTCTTTTTCTATCCATTGATCATTGAAAGATAGAATTACAGATTCTAAACTACTTTTATCTAAACTATCTGTAATTTCGTCAAAATAACCCAAAGTAATATGAGCAGTTAAATAATATTGTTGTTCTATTCCTAAGCTAATTAATTCTTGATTTTGATAAATAGTACGTCTTAATTGAAAAACCTTATCATAAGATAATTCATTACAAGGAACTAAACCAACAACTAAAGCGCGAGGAAATACTAATAAACCTAAAATTTGCCACTGACTTTTACTTTCTTCTAAATTAAGTTTCTGGTAAGTATTAAAACTATCATGAATTGCTTTTTTGAGTTTATTATCAAAGTCTTGGTCTTCCTCTATTGCTTTATGATAATTATCTTCCCAAATTAAATCAGCAAGTGTTAAATGGAAACTTTCTGGAGGAAGGGGAATTAATAAATTTGGTTCAATTTTTTCCATTAATTGCTGCTGCACTAGGGTTAACTGATGATAGAATGATTCATTAGTAGGATCATCTTGATAGGGTGGAGTAAGGACAGTATAACCGGGAAAAGATACTGGTTGTTTTTGTTGAAATTTAGGAGATTTTTGAATATTCTTAAGTTGATTTTGATAAGTACCGGGTAAAGTCAGGGAAGCCACCCGATTGACGTAATTTTGATAGGTTTCGTCCAAGTTAATCACCTCTTATTTTGCTAATATATTTATCATTTTATTTTGCCCGATTTTGTGTCTATTTTTTATAAAGATTTATTGACTTTGGTTATGGGAATTTATTTGTTTTGGGGAGAAGATGACTTTGCGATCGCTCAAAAAGTGCAACAATTAAGAGATAGTATCATCGATCCTAACTGGATACAGTTTAATTATCAGCAAATTCCAGGAGAAGACCCCAAAAGTACCATTGACGCATTAAATCAAGCGATGACTCCTGTTTTTGGCATGGGAGGTAGATTAGTTTGGGTCACTAATACGTCTATTTGTCAACAGTGTTCGGAGGAAATTTTAACACAATTACAGCGTATTTTTCCTGCTATTCCTGAGAGTTCTCATTTGTTATTTACCACTAACAAAAAGCCCGACAAACGTTTAAAATCAACGAAATTAATGGAACAATACGCAGAGGTAAAAGAATATTCTCCCATCCCTCCCTGGAAAACCGACGAATTAATCAACAAGGTTAAACAAATTGCCCAAGAAATAGGGATTAAATTAACACCAAAAGCAACAGAATTATTAGCTAATTCTGTAGGGAATAATAGCAGACAATTATGGAATGAACTGGAAAAGTTACATCTCTATGGGCAGCAAGAAAATAAACCCCTCGACGAAACCATTATTGCCACTTTAGTTAACGCAAACGCTCAAAATAGTTTACAATTAGCTCAAGCGATTCGCCAAGGAAATCAAGGAAAAGCTTTACAATTAATCGATGAGTTATTATCGAAAAATGAACCAGCATTAAGAATCGTCGCTACTTTAGTTGGTCAGTTTAGAACTTGGACGATTATTCAATTAAAAATAGAAACAGGAGAAACAGACAATAAAATAATTGCCAAAGCAGCCGAAATTCCTAACCCAAACCGCCTTTATTTTCTACGCAAAGAATTACGGGGAATCTCAGGAAAAACCTTATTAAAGACTTTACCGATTTTACTGGACTTAGAAAGCCGTTTGAAACGAGGCCAGAACCCCCGAGAAACCTTACAAATTAAAACTATAGAACTATGTTGCTTGTTTAATTAACAATTTATCATTAAATAATCAAAGTATAGCAATCAGGGATGATTCATGAGATATCTTTTTTCCCTATTATCAGTTATCAGTTGAGAGCAACCCGAAATAACAATCACTCAACAATAAGTGGTAAGCAAGGTAAAAAAGCTTTAAGATATATAAATAAAGATAACTTTTGCAAACCCCTCCACCAACAGATTCTATGACCGACGTTCCTGTTTCTCGCATCCGCAACTTTTGTATCATAGCTCACATCGATCACGGCAAATCAACCCTTGCTGATCGAATGTTACAAATGACCGAAACCGTTGCTCAACGGCAGATGAAAGAGCAATTCCTCGATAACATGGACTTGGAACGGGAACGAGGAATTACCATTAAACTACAAGCAGCTAGGATGAACTATAGGGGAAAAGATGGGCAAGATTACGTCCTAAACCTCATCGATACCCCCGGTCATGTGGATTTTTCTTACGAGGTATCCCGTTCTTTAGCAGCTTGTGAGGGAGCCTTATTGGTGGTAGATTCCTCTCAAGGGGTAGAAGCGCAAACCCTGGCCAATGTCTATTTAGCATTGGAAAATAATTTAGAGATAATTCCTGTTTTAAATAAAATTGATTTACCCGGATCAGAACCAGAACGGGTTTCTAGCGAAATAGAAGAAGTGGTGGGGTTAGATTGTACCGATATCATCAAAGCATCGGCCAAAGCAGGGATCGGAGTTGACGAAATTTTAGAATCTATTGTCCATTTAGTTCCCCCTCCTACGGATACGGTGGATAAACCCCTACGGGCGTTAATTTTCGATAGTTATTACGATCCCTATCGGGGTGTGATCGTTTATTTTCGGGTTATGGATGGAACCGTGAAAAAAGGCGATCGCGTCCGTTTAATGGCCTCTGGAAAAGAATACGAAATTGATGAGTTAGGGGTGTTATCCCCCAACCAAATACAGGTAGACTCCCTTCATGCAGGGGAAGTGGGTTACTTAGCTGCAGCCATCAAAGCAGTAGAAGATGCACGGGTGGGAGACACCATTACTTTAGGGGAAGAACAGGCCGAAGAACCCTTACCCGGTTATACTGAGGCGAAACCGATGGTCTTTTGTGGGTTATTTCCCACTGACTCCGATAAGTACGAAGACTTAAGAGAAGCCTTAAATCGCCTCAAACTCAACGATGCAGCCCTTTCTTACGAACCAGAAACCTCTAGCGCAATGGGGTTTGGTTTTCGGTGTGGTTTCTTGGGTTTACTGCACATGGAGATTGTTCAAGAACGCTTGGAACGAGAATACGATCTAGATTTGATTACAACTGCCCCATCTGTAATCTATCGCGTTACCAACCTCGATGGGGAAGTAATGGAGATCGATAATCCCAGTTTACTTCCTCCACCCCAAGAACGGGAAAAGATTGAAGAACCCTATATCCAGGTAGAAATGATCACCCCAGAAACTTATGTGGGGACATTGATGGAGTTATGTCAAAGTCGTCGGGGTGTTTTTAAGGATATGCGTTATTTTACCCTGTCGAGAACTTCTTTAATCTACGAATTACCTTTAGCTGAGGTGGTAACGGACTTTTTTGACCAATTAAAGTCCAGATCCAGAGGTTACGCCAGCATGGAATATCAATTGCTTGGTTATCGTCCCAATCCTTTGGTTAAATTAGATGTTCTGGTGAATGGAGACGGTGTGGACGCTTTAGCTATGATTGTACACCGCGATAAAGCTTATTATGTGGGTCGCGCTTTGACAGAGAAGTTAAAAGAATTGATCCCTCGTCATCAGTTTAAGGTTCCCATTCAAGCGGCGATCGGGGCTAAAGTTATCGCTAGTGAGCATATTCCCGCTTTGCGTAAAGATGTATTGGCCAAGTGTTACGGGGGGGATATTTCCCGTAAGAAGAAACTGCTACAAAAGCAAGCAAAAGGGAAAAAACGCATGAAAGCGATCGGTACGGTTGATGTTCCCCAAGAGGCGTTTATGGCGGTGTTAAAGCTAGATCCTCAATAATCTTCCGCTAGTTTCAGTCATCATTAAAAACACCCCAAAGCAATCTCTCATACAAGCAGAGATTGCTTTATTCTCTTAATGATATAGCTAGTAGAACCATAGTTTAGGACAGCCTAGATCGGTATCTTCTCAAAAAGCCAGGGGTCACTCGCTGCGAAAACTTAGGCCAAAC
>NZ_JARVCN010000123.1:0-9614 GCF_038442745.1 Crocosphaera sp. Alani8 | reverse complement strand
GCCTATCCTATCTATATTAGCGCATGATTCAACTTATATTCTAGCTAAAGTCCCACTATTCAAATATGACAGATCGCTATTATTCCTCTCCCGTGGTGAAAACTGCATAATTTTTCAGACTGTCACCTATGAATAAGTGAGTTAATTCATTGCCTTCGTAGGAGACGGAAACCATGCTAAATTTAAAGGTGTTCAACTATACCATTGGTGAATTCCAAGACAAAACCTTAACCCCCGATCAAATAAAACGAGAATGGATCATTGGACGGGCCACAACTTGCGATCTTGTCTTGGCAACCCCAGAAGTCAGTCGAGTTCACGGTAGAATTGGCTATGATGAGGGACGATATTATTTTAGTGACTTAGGCAGTACCGATGGTTCCCGTGTTAATCATGAAACCGCAATGGTTAACCAAAGATATGCACTGAAACCCGATGATATTATCCGTATTGGTGACTTTGTGTTAGCGGTTCAAGGGATGGAAAAGAACCTTGAAACCACCATCTCTAACCATAAAATTCCAGCAACTAATGTCGCAAGTTGGACGCAACAAGACCTAACGGTTAAATGTATTCGTATTATTGAAGAAACCGAAGACGTGAAAACCTTTTCCTTTATTGCTGAACCGGCTATTTCCTTTGGGTATCAACCCGGTCAGTTTGTCACTTTAAACCTCAATATTGAAGGTAAAACCGTTAGACGTGCTTATTCTATCTCTTCAACCCCTACCCGTCCCCATGTTCTCGAAATTACTGTTAAGCGGGTTCCTTCACCTCCCAATGCGCCTCATATTCCTCCTGGTTTAGTGTCTAACTGGCTTCACGATCGCCTAAAAGTTGGAGATCAAATTAAGTTATCAGGGGGGCCAATGGGAAAATTTACCTGTGCAAAGGATTCTAATACAAAACTGTTATTGATTTCTGCTGGAAGTGGTATAACTCCCATGATTTCTATGTCTCGTTGGATTTATGATAACGCAGGGCAAGAGGATGTGGTGTTTGTTTACTGTGGCCGTCGTCGTAAAGATATCATTATGGAACAAGAACTGCAATTAATGGCAGCAAGAAACCCTAATTTTCATCTGGCAATCTCTTTGACGCAACCGGAACCTGGAGAAACTTGGCTAGGGTATCGAGGAAGACTCAGCGAACAGATGTTATCAACAATGGTATCTGATTTTAAACAACGATCCGTATATGTTTGCGGTCCCGATGGGTTTATGAAAGGGGTAAAAACCTTGTTAGGAAACATGGGACTTCCCCCAGAAAACTATCATGAAGAGAGTTTTGGTGTAGGTAAAAAACAGGCTAAAGTAACATCTCCTGTAAGACTACAAGAGAGCGGGGAGCAGGGAGCAGGGAGCAGGGAGAAAATTGAAAAATCTTTTGCTCCTCAAACCTCAACATCTTCTCAACCCAACGTCTCAACCCAACCAGCGATCGCATTTATTGACTCCGGCAAAACCGTTACTTGTGACGATCAAGAATCAATTTTAGAAGTAGCGCAACAAGAAGGGGTGAATATTCGTAGTGGTTGTATGCAAGGGGTTTGTGGAGCATGTAAAAAGCGTAAACGTAAGGGAAATATTCGCTATGAAGGGGAACCCGATGGACTAGATCAAAAGGAACAAGAAGAAGGGTTTATTTTACCTTGTATTGCCTATGCTGTGGATGAAGTGGAAATTGAAGCTTAGATAAAATGAATTTAGGGTTCAGGGTTTAGATGTCAGAGTTTAGGCATAGTTAACCAAATAATCGATGTTTTAGACAAGGAGAGAATGAATGTTTTAGCTTATCTCAAACTCATGTTAATTAATCTATAACCCTTACTTATTGATTAATCTTGCTAAATGATTCTTCTTACTTGCTGAATAATTCTTATTGCTTGCTGAATGATTGATCAATAACCCTTACTTATTAATTAATCTTGCTGAATAATTCCTCTTACTTGCAAAATAATTGATCAATAACCCCTACTTATTGATCAACCTTGCTGAATTATTTATCACTGTTACAAAATGATTAACGTCTATTACTAACTTCTTTCTTTCCACACACACTCCCCTGTTTCCTGTCTGCTGTCTCCTGTCTCCTGACTCCTGACTCCTGACTTCACAACAAAGAGCTTATTATGTTTTCCATCAAATTTTCTCCTGAGAATTTCCAGAGTATTTCTTCTGCTCAACCTTCCCCTAGCGGTGCTTTATACATTGGAGAAGAAAACCGTTATCGTTTAGAACAACAATTAGGAGAAGGAGGAATGGGTCATGTTTTTTTGGCAACAGATAAACGTCTCAATAAACCAGTTGCTCTTAAACTACTCAAAGAATCTTTAGCGGATGATCGCTCTATGCGAATTCGTTTTGATTGGGAATTAAAGATTTGTGCTTCTCTTAAAAGTGAACATATTGTTCAAGTTAGTGATTATGGAATTACTGAGGGAGGTTATCCTTTCTATATAATGGAATACCTTGAAGGAGAAACCCTTGCTCAAAGGTTAAAACATACCCCTCGTTTGTCTCCTGAAGAAACTTATTTAATTATTTCTCAAGTTTGTGCAGGATTAGAATTACCCCATGATGGTGTGACGTTAGTAGATGAAGAAACAGGAGAAACCCAAACCATAAAAGTTGTTCATCGAGACTTAAAACCCCAAAACGTTTTTCTTGTTCCCACTGCGTTAGGAGACTTGGTAAAAGTTATTGATTTTGGTATTGCTAAAATTCGCAACCTTCAAGCAGAACATACTAGTATGACAAATATGTTCTTAGGAACCTGTCATTATGCCGCACCTGAACAATTAGAAGGGTTAAGAGACTTAGATGAACGGGCAGATATTTATAGTTTAGGGTTAATGTTATATGAAATGTTAACAGGGGTTGATCCCTTTGGCTTTAACTTTCGAGAAAATCAAGTGAGTGTGGAGTCTTGGCTATTTGCTCATGCGTCCAAAACCCCTCTTCCTTTGCGATCGCAACCTAACTGTGAGCATTTATCAGAAACTCTTGAAGCAGTAGTAATGCGTTGTTTACAAAAGTCTCCTAATGATAGATTCAATTCTGTTCAAGAATTAAGTCAAGCGTTGCATTTAGCTGTTTTTTCTAATTCTTTAGTTCTGCCAACATCACCCCAAACCTCCCACACTCCCCACACTCCCCACTCCCTGCTCCCTACTTCTTCCCACACTCCCCAAACTTCCCCATCTTCCCACACCTACCCCACTTCCCCCTCTAGAAAAAACTTTCCTAAATGGGGACAATATTTTCTCTTTACCTTAGTTACTTTAATCTTAGGAGTTGCAATGGCAAGATTTTTTCCTATCCCTGTCACCTCTTCCTTAACCCAAGAAAAAGAGAGTCAGATAAATCCTCTCAACAATGCTAAAACCTTATTAGGTCATGAAAATATCGTTTGGTCAGTTGCCTCCAGTACCGATGGTAAAATAGCAGTCAGTGGTAGTGAAGATAAAACGATCAAAGTTTGGAATACAGAGACACAAACGCTTTTACATACCCTTACTGGTCATTTAGATGGTGTTCGTTCTGTTAGCATTAGTCATAATAAACAATTTATTGCTAGTGCGAGTGCTGATGAAACCATTAAGCTGTGGGATATAGAGACAGGGGACTTAATTCGTACACTGACAGCGCATCAAGGTTCTTTGTGGTCAGTAGAAATTAGCCCAAATGAACAAACCATCGCCAGTGCAAGTTCGGATAAAACCATTAGACTCTGGAATGTGTCAACAGGGGAATTAATGCGGACGTTTAGCGATCATTCAAATTGGGTATTTTCTGCCACATTTAGTCCCGATGGAAAGCATTTAGCTAGTGGTAGTAAAGATGGCACGGTCAAAGTTTGGGATGTTCAAAGCGGTAAACTGTTACAAACCTTATCTAATCATACCAAGGCGGTTCGCTCTGTAGCCTTTTCCCCTGATGGAAACTACTTAGCTAGTGGGAGTTGGGATGGTACAGTTAAAGTCTGGGATATTTCAACAGGAAACGTTGTCTATACTTTTTCTGAACATAGCGATCGGGTTGTTGCGGTTAGTTTTAGTCGTGACGGTAAAACCCTAGTGAGTGGTAGTATTGATGGTACGCTTCAGGTGTGGGACTGGCAAAATCAGAAGCTTTTGGAGACTTTAACAGATCAGAAAGACTGGGTTTTGTCCGTTGCAACTCTCCCTTCAGGAGATATTATTAGTAGTGGTCGTAATCCTGTCATTAATATTTGGCAACCATAACCATTTTGGAATATTTAATCTTATATATAACCTTTCTCTTAACGAGTAAGGTCTACCTCACCTAATATTTAAATTCTGACTCCTAACTCCTAACTCCTAACTCCTAACTCCTGACTCCTAACTCCTGACTCCTGACTCCTAAAACTAGAAAATTTTGTATCTTACAAGTATGGAAACTGCCATATAATCATGAAAAAACTGATATCATTAATGACTTTTTCTGCGACCATAACCTTCTTGTTGGTCAATTTTATGGATTTTCCAGGGTTAGTAGCCGAAAAACCTCAGCAGCAACAAAACCAAGAACAGTTACCCCAACCCCCTGATACGGGAACCCCTGGAGGTGAATCTATTCCCGGAGGGACTCGTAACCCTGATGGAGTGGAAAGCTATTTGTCTAAGCAGGTTTTTAACCTTGAAAATCAATGGGAAGGGGTTTATGAAAAATACTTTGATAATGACTTTTCTAGTTTATCTTTAACCCCTGAAAATATTGCTGATAAATTAACTGAGTTGAGCGAAAAAACGGGTAAGCGATCGGCAGTTGTCTGGATTAATTCTACTCCTGATTATTTGGCATTATATATTGTTACTCCAGGAAAACCAGCAATGGGAATAAGAGTTCCTGAAGGTAATCGAGAAGAGTTATTTAAAATAATTAAACAATTTCATCAACAAATACAATCTCCTCAGTCTTCTGCTTATCTTAAAACTGCGCAGGATCTCCATAAAATAATGATCCAACCAATAAAATATCATCTACTCAGAGAAAATATTGATACTTTAATTTTATGTATAGGTCCTAAATTGCGATCTTTTCCTTTCGCCGCATTACACGATGGTGAAAACTTTTTAATCGAGAATTATGCACTTACTAGAATTCCTGGTTTTAACCTCACTAACTGGGACTATAAAAAGTTAGACAATACTCAAATGTTGGCCATGGGTGCGTCAGAGTTTGCCGATAATAAACCTTTACCTGGAGTTGCGGCAGAACTATCTACTATTGTTCCTCAAGTGTGGCAAGGAAGAAGTTTTTTAAATGAAGAATTTACTGTTAGTAATTTAAGAAAACAACGACAAAACTATCCTTATCCTATCGTTCATTTAGCTACCCACGCTCAATTTAATCCTGGTGATCCAAGAAATTCTTATATTCAATTTTCTGATACTCGACTTCATCTTAGACAAATGAAATCTCTTGACTGGAATAAACCTCCAGTTAATTTATTAGTTCTTAGTGCCTGTGATACTGCTTTAGGAGATATTAATGCGGAATTAGGGTTTGTGGGTTTAGCTCTTCAATCAGGGATTGATTCAGCATTAGGGAGTTTATGGCGAGCGAGTGATATTGGTACTGTAGGAATTATGAGTGAATTTTATTGGCAACTTAAGGAAAATTCCTTGAAAGCAGAAGCCCTTAGACAAGCCCAAATTGCCATGATTAAAAAACAAATCCGTTGGGGAGAAGGACAGTTAGAAACTCCTAGAGAAGCTATTTCTATTACTTCAGAAGAGATGAAATTAGAAAACTTAGATTTATCTCATCCCTACTATTGGAGCGGATTTTCTCTTGTAGGAAATCCATTTTAATCTAGACTGAGAAAAAGCCATTCCCTACAATTTATTTCCAAAACCTGTGCGTTTTTATTTATAAGAATAACGATTTGAACTTAATGAAACCAAAGATGATTGTTTAAAGATAAACTCACTGTAGTCTGCAAGATCATCAAGTCCTAGAAAATTAAGTAAGATTTCAGACACTAGGGCAATGAATGTATATAGTAATAACTTTTTCCATTTAACTTGCATTGTTTTTAGCTCCACACCTATATTAATATTTTTGAGGGTTCATTATATTAGTAGATTTGACTTCACCAAGGTTATGCACAATATAAGGAGTTGCTGTTGAAATATGGAAAGTATTAACAATTTAATTTAACGGTTAATCTATTCAATTCAAAACCGCTATAATACTTTACACCCAATGCCATATTAAGAATTATGCGCCTTAGACAAAACATTGTTGCAATATTTTCTACCTTTGTTCAATTTGAGGCAGGTGAGTTTAGCTATTGGTCTAGCGATCCTAAATTGCGTCGCAGCATGGAAAAATGTCTAGTTGGGCAGTCTGTTAAAGAGCGATCGCACAGCTTTTGGGGACTTTATTGGTACAGAGTCTGGCAAGTATCTTCTCAGTCTCAAGAAAAACCCCAGAAAATGCAAGCAAAATCCCATCTGACTGCCTATTTACAGGAACCTAGCTACTGGGCGGCAAAAAAAGCAACCACTGACTTTGGCGATCTAAAATATGAGGTGTCTGATTGTTTTCAAATCGCTTTATCTTCTATTGATTCTATTCTTCAAGGGTTTGATCCGCTACAAAAAAGTAATTTTAAAAGCTATGCTATTGTTATTTTATCCAACTATATTAGGGAAATTCTTCGACAAAGACAAGAAATTGATATTTGTAGTCCTTGGGCTTTATTACGTAAACTGAGTCAAAAACGCTTAGTAGAATCATTACAACAAGCTGGTTTAACCAAGGAGATAATTGACAGTTATGTCCTGCTTTGGAAATGTTTTAAAACCAATTATGTCCCTAGTAGTGATTCATCTCGAACAAGAACCCGTCAATTACCCAAACCCGATGATGCTACCCTAGAAGCGATCGCCCATCAATATAATCAAGAACGTTATGCACAGTTAGATGCACCTGGATCGACTCTTGACCCTAAAACCATAGAACAATCTCTCCTTCTTTGTGTCAAAGCAGCCCGATCTTATCTTTACCCTACCGTCAAATCTATTAATACCCCAACCCCAGGACAAGAAACCGGGGAATTACTGGATATTCTACCTGACTCTAAATCTGAGTCTCTATTAGGGGATTTAATTACCCAGGAAGAGGAACAGCAACGCTTGTCTCAACAAACCCAGATCAATGAGACATTGACAGAAATTTTGCTGCAAATAAAACCAGACTTACGAGAAATCCTTGATCTTTATTATGGTCAAGGATTGACACAAAAAGAAATTGCTCAACAGTTAGCAACAAAGCAATACACAGTTTCACGACGTTTAACCAAAGCAAAGCAAACCCTGTTGCTGAAATTAGGTCAATGGAGTCAACAAACCCTGCATATTTCTCTAACTTCCGACATACTCAATAGTATGAGTACCGTTTTAGAGGAATGGTTAACTAACTATTTCGGGGAAAGCAGTCAGTAGAATAATTAAACAATGTGTCTCTTTAAGTCTTACATTTTGACCAGCAACCCCGATTAATTGCACTCAAACCCGTCTTCTCCTTAACCACTTTTCATCAGGGAATATCTAATGACTTTTTTATTTGCCCAACCTAACCAACTTTTGCTTGAACTCTCTGAAACTAACTTATCCCAAGCTTGGGAACAAAGCCATATTTGTTCGAGTGCAATCACCCGATGGCGTGCTTATCTCAATCAACTTAGCTTAACTTGTTTTCTTTCCTACGTTCAAGAAGAATCATCCCATGAAGTGCAAATCTGGCCAGATGATCCTTTAACCAACTTGTGGGAATTGGTGGAGGGTTCTACCCTTATGTTAGGAGATAAACGCATTGTACTGTTACCCACTGAAGCGATGGATGAAGATGAACTACGGGTTCCTCAAGAATGGGTTGATATTCCTGAATGGGTAGCTGATTATTATCTTGCTGTTCAAGTTAATGTAGATGAAGAATGCTTAAATATTTGGGGTTACACAACGCATCAAAAATTGAAAGAGAAGGGAAAATATGATAGTCGCGATCGCACTTACAGTTTGGAGAAACCTTTTTTATTTCAAGACATAAATGCCTTTTGGGTATCCCAAGAACTGGAGATACAAGAAGTGACTCAAGCAGAGGTTGTTCCTTTAACCTCTTTATCTTCGATCCAAGCAGAAAATTTAATTGAACGTTTAGGTAATACTGAGATAAAAGAACCTCGTTTAGCTGTTCCTTTCTCTCTCTGGAGTTCACTTATTGCTAATACTAATTGGCGCAAACAACTGTCTCAACGTCGTCAAGATAGTGTTCAAAGCAGTTTATTAACTAATTTAAGTCGTTGGTTTGATAATCTTTTTGAAACCCCTTGGCAAACACCAGAAACCTTGAATTTAGCCTTTAGTAGTCGACGTAATACCCCCACTAATACTAATAATATTCAACGAGCAAATTTAATTACCCTTGGGACTGAACAAGTTATTTTACTGGTAGAATTAACTCATGAAAAGGATGATAGAATCGCTGTCAGTTTGCAACTGGTTCCCCCATCTGATCGTCGTTATTTGCCAGAAATGATACAACTAACCTTATTATCAGAAACAGGAGATATTTTACAATCAATACAATCTCGTACTCAAGATAATGCCATCAGAATTCCTCGATTTAAATGTCCTCAAGGATTACGTTTTCGTCTTCAAATAACACTCAATGACCATTGCAGCACAAAGGATTTTATTGTTTAAATGAGCAAACTGGTTGTTTTAAAATTGGGCAAAGGAAATTGGCAAGAGGGATTTTCTAACGTCAATATCCAAGTTTCAGAACCTAATCATCCCATATCTTTACAACTGAGTGGGAGTTTACCCCCTGATACAAAATTATGGGATGATTATCAAAAATGGCAGAATCTCTATGAAGCACTGTCTGAGAACCTGATATTGCGTCGTTATCGGGGTTCAGGGTCACCAATGATTGAATTTGATACCGAAGAGGTAACTAATATTTCTGATGGGGAATTTCTTTATCTCTGCGAACAATTAGAAACCCAACTGAATCAATGGTTAAGTACAGAATCTTTTAGTCGCATTGAACGTCAACTACGCAGTCATGTTAATGTCTCTGATGAAATTCGTCTAATTATCGAAACTGAAAACGAGGAACTGCGACGGTTTCCTTGGCATTTGTGGCATTTTTTTGAAGATTATCCCTTTGTGGAAGTCGCCTTAAGTCCGGCTGAATATGGACGAGTTTCGACGGTATCAATGCAACGAGATGGAAAGGTTAGAATTTTAGCTATTTTAGGAAACAGTCAAGGGATTGATGTTGAAAAAGATCGTACCCTTCTCGAACAATTACCCGATGGGGAAGTAATTTTTTTAGTGGAACCCCAGCGTCAAGACTTAGATCGTTGGTTGTGGGATGAACAAGGATGGGATATTTTATTTTTTGCCGGTCACAGTTTTAGTCACTCCCAAGGAATGACGGGACAGTTAGAGATTAATTCTCAAGAGTCTCTTTCTTTATCACAGCTACGGAATGCCTTAAAAACAGCTATTCGTCAGGGGTTAAACTCAGATCTTGCACCTGACGAGACAAAGTTCCAAACTATGTTCATAAAAC
>NZ_JARVCN010000122.1:0-9622 GCF_038442745.1 Crocosphaera sp. Alani8 | reverse complement strand
TTTTAAACAGATTTTTTCCAGGCTTTTTTCTAACATTCAACATTTCTGGGGAAAGTGCTATCTTATCTGGCTTTTAGCCGATTAACTAACTTTGTATCGTGATGGAAAATTGGTGAAAGTTGGTGAAAGTTGGTGATTGATTGTACAGGGAATCAAAATTAGTTAGGATAAAGATGGCAACCCCCTTCATCGACACCTACAGTTTTTCCGTGGTCCAATACGAATGAAACTGTTTGGTGTAATTAGGGTTGCTTCCAAGCTTTTAAAACTTCGGGTAACTATCTAGGGCTTTTACACCGTTTCAAGTTTGTCAAAGCTTAAAGGCTTTAGTAGTGGTTGCGTTGTCTGGAAAATATTCATGCTAGGAAGCAGATATCTTCCCTTAACCTTAAATATACTGAATGATGGGAGTAAAATCCACCTAGAATAACTGATAGTTGCGGTGTCTACTAATCTAGGAAGCCTCAAAACCTTTTCTAATTGAAATAAAATTTCAATAATGCTAACTTGAGTTTGAAACAATCACAGAGTGGTCATCGCAAAATTTTGCAGCCATGACCATAAAAGCTTATCTCGTCAGGCTTTTTGGAAATGAGAAGTATTAGCAACAATGCCCATTACATAAAAGACCTAGCCGAGTTTGTTATCTACTGAGAATTCAAATAATTAGGAAGAGTTTTAATGTTATCTCCAGGAATAATCGACAAATTGAATCAGCAGATCAATTGGGAAGTGTATTCTTCTCATATGTACTTACAGATGGGAGCCTGGTGTTCTTACAAGTCTCTAGATGGTTGTGCTATGTTCTTAACGCAACATGCTGACGAAGAAATGGCGCATATGCGTCGTTTACTCAAATATCTACAGGAAACAGGAGCTTTAGCAATCATTGGAGGTATGGAAGCTCCTCCCACTGAATTTAGTTCACTTGTGGCAATGTTTGATAAGATTTATACCCATGAACAATTTGTCACCAGTAAAATCAATGAGTTAGTTCATCTAGCTAATACAGAACCCGATTATTCAACTCTTCAATTCTTGCAATGGTATGTGGCGGAACAACATCAAGAAGAGTTTCTTTTCAAAAGTATTTTAGACAAAATTAAGCTCATTGGCACGGAAGGTCAAGGACTATTCTTGATCGACCAAGAAATTGGTAAGTTGGTTTCCAATCCCGGGGCTTTAGAAGCAACCAGTAATTCTGCTACTGCTCCCCAAGCTTAAAAGAGGATAAAAAAACATGACTTTAAAGGAATTAAGAAAGGGCCAAATGGCGAAAGTGCAAGAAGTTTTGACCGATAACACCGACATAGGCAACGGATTTAAAACTCGTCTCGAAGCAATGGGAATTGTTCCTGGGAAACCTGTTCAAGTAATGCGTTCTGCTTGGCTAGGGGGACCCTTAGCCGTCCGAGTTGGAAGCACGACAGAAATCGCCATTCGTCGTAGTGAAGCGGAATTAGTCATGGTTGAACCGAAACTGTCATGATAGATAGCTTGTTTACTCCTATTAGCTCAAAATTATTTTAAAAATGCGACTATGACCTTATCTACCTCAACTGGGGCAATTGTCTCCTCTCATCAAAATACTATTAAACGAATTGGTTTTATTGGACAGCCAAATACAGGAAAATCCACCTTTTTTAACCGTATAACCAATGCAGGGGCTGGAGTAGCCAACTGGCCAGGGTTAACTGTGGATTTGTTACAAGCGACAATTGAAATCCATGGCCACGAAGTAGAGTTTGTAGATTTACCCGGAATTTATGATCTCGATGGTTTTACCGAAGATGAAAGAGTTGTCCAGAAGTTTCTAGAAGAGTTTGCCATAGATTTGATTGTGGTAGTGATCAATGCTACCCAAATTGATCGTCAAATTCGGATGCCACTTCAAGTGAAATCTTTGGGACTTCCGGCCGTAGTAGTCCTCAATATGGCAGATGAGGCCAAACGTTATGGGGTACAAATTGATTGCGTAGAATTGAGCGATCGCCTAGAAAGCCCAGTCTATACTATTAGTGCTAAATATGGGACAGGTTGCGCGGTGGCCATTAATGGTATTACTCGAACCATCGAAGAACAACCCCACACCTATCAAGTACAGGGACTGGTAGAACATCTAGAGTCCGCACCAGTGACAGAAGAGTATATGGAGTCGATTCTAGAAGGGGCCGTACAGATGCCATCTGTCACATCGGTCACTTTTACCAATCGCCTGGATAAGTGGTTGTTACACCCTATTTGGGGACTACCTATCTTTTTCTTTGTCATGTTCTTGGTCTTCTGGTTTCTCTGGTCAATCGGTATTCCCACGGCCGATCCAGTAGACGCAGCCACCGGATGGTTTCAAGAGCGAATTTTAGAGCCTGTTATCTCCCCTTTCCCGACTGAATTACAAGACTTTATTATTAATGGCCCTTGGAACGGGTTTGCAACGGTTTTATCCTTTGTCCCGTTAGTTGCCCTATTTTTCGTAGCCATGTCGGCTCTCGAAGACAGTGGTTACCTATCAAGATCCGCTTATCTAATGGATTCACTGATGAGTCGTGTTGGACTGGATGGGAGAGGATTTGTCCTGCAAATGATGGGATTTGGTTGTAATGTACCAGCAATCATGGGAACTCGGGTAATGCGATCTCGGGCGATGCGCTTACTGTCGATGTTAATTATTCCCCTTGCCCTCTGTTCAGCGCGACTGCAAGTATTTGTCTTTATTCTAGCTGCCATTTTTCCCAATCAAGGGGGGGCAGTGGCATTATTTGCCCTCTATGTGATTAGTTTTTTAGTAGCCTTTGTTGTTGCTGGTATCCTTAGTTTGAGCGGGCAATTCAAAAGCCGAGATCCCTTTGTTTTAGAACTTCCTCCCTACCGATTACCTACAATTAAGCAGGTATTGCTCAATGTTTGGGGAGAAATGAAGCAATTTGTCAGTAAGGTGACAGTGTTCATGATTATTGGTGCGAGTTTGATTTGGATTCTAACCGCACTTCCTCCAGGTGCCGAAGGACTCGATACATTAGCCGGTCAACTGGGTAAATTCTTCTCCCCTATCATGGACCCCATTGGTATTAATCCTTTTCTTACTGTCTCTTTAATCTTCGGATTTGTCGCCAAAGAAGTACAACTAGCAGGTTTAGCGGTGATTTATGGTTTAAGCAACGATGCTTTAGGGATTAAACTATCCCAAGATTTAACCTTTGCTCAAGGGTTTAGTTATTGTTTATTTAGTCTGTTATATATTCCCTGTTTAACCACTTTAAGCACTATTTGGGGAGAATCAAAATCATTGAAATTTACCATTTTTTCAGTGGTTTTTTCCCTGGGAACTGCATGGTTTGTTAGCTTTATTTTCTACCAAGGAGCGAATTTATTTAGTTAATTGAGGTTAATCATGACTATAGCAAAACTGAAACGATGGCTTATTTTTGCCTTTTTGATCACTTTTACTTTAGTTAGCGTTGTTGCTTGTAAAGCCAGTTCTAATGGTTCTTCCCCCTTGGGAATTTTTGCGGTTGACCCATCTCAACGCTATTTAGAAGTAAAAGAATTGCTCGAAAAGCAGATGTGGAAACAAGCGAATACAGAAATCTCAGAAATTGCTTTGAGTGTAGCAGGTAGGAGTAATGAAGGCTGGTTTGATGCGAATTCAATTAAGGAATTCCCTTGTTCAGATTTATACTATATTGATCAATTAATGATGAAACATTCTCAGGGAAGATTTGGGTTAACTGCTCAAAGAGAAGTTTATCAAGAATTAGAACAACAAGGGTTGCAGAAAAATGAAAATGAAGAGATTATTTTTCAACATTTTGCTGAAGCAGTAGGATGGATAAAAGATGGGGAATTTATTGCTTATCCTGATTTATTTTTTAATCTTGACCAAGCACCAAAAGGTCATCTTCCTGTTAAAATTCCTCGTCGTGCCTTGAGAACTTCGTTTAAATCTAGAGATGGTTCTCCCGATGTTCCTCGGAATTATACTGCTTTGATGCGTCGTCTTGAGATCTGTGAACCTTAGACGAGAAATTTGGTCACAATTAGTTCTAATCTGCAAATCATTCCCTAATTTATTCCACCAAATCTTGTCTAAATGCTGTTTTTGGATTATTCATATTGCTCATTTGTTTATTTTTACTTGGGCGGATAGGAAAGGAGTAAGTCAAAATATTTAACGAGAGAAGCCCCTACCCCGACGGCGTTGCTTTTCTCGCTGTTCATGTTCCCGTTGTAGTTGAGCGATGCGCCGGCTAATTTGTGAGTCAACATCGTGAATCATCTTTCTATCATCATCGGTTAAATTAGCTGTTACTTTGCCGTCTTTCCTTTCAAAGATTAAGCCCCGTCCATCTTTAGCGTGTAACTCCATAGTTTGTTCATCAGTTGAAAGTTTGAAAATATAGCGTTTCCCTTCAAAAGTTTGGAACCCGTTTTTAGGTTTGGATTTGACATAACGCATTAAGCGAGTAATCGTCGTCATAGTGGCAAGATGTTGTACATCTTCAGGACGGTGTTCAGGGGTTAAGGATTGTTTTTCTCCATTCGAGCGAGCTTGATTTCGATGTTGTTGACCCGTCCGTTGATTTTCTCCAGTTGGTGGCTGTTGGGGGGAAGGAGTTTGATTAACATCCAGGTTCCGAGACTGGAGGTTATCAGAATCAGTCCTATCAATTTTAGGAGGATTAGAGGTCGGAACATTATCACGTTGTCGAGGTGTTTTTTTGTTTCCTGTTTCTCGTACTGTGCTGCCTTCCAAATGAGACGATAATTTTCGTTGAGTATGTTTATCTCGTTGCTTAAATTGTTCTGAACTTGATTCAGTTTTTGATGATTGAGTTGGTCGTTTTTGTTGAGTTGATTTTCCAGATTTTCTAGTTTTGCTGCTATCTTTTCCAAGACGGTTACTAAGGTCTTGTAATCGCTGTCGGTTTTCGTCTGCTTGTCGATTAGACTCGATAACAGCTTCGTTAATTCTTCGTAGTTCTGCTGTGAGATCTGCTTCGGAATCTTCTTGCCATTCCCGTTCATCTCCATCATTACTCACCCTTTGATTGATTCTGTTTTTCGATAATTCTAACGTTGTTTCGGTGATATCTGCATTAGAATCAACAGTTTGCATAGATGAGTTTTCTGGTGAGGAGTTTTGAATGAAGAGGCTTTCCGTTTTAATACTATTTTCTACACCAATTAATTGTTTTTCAAGGGCTTCAATTTGCTGGTTAGTATTTTGAATTTCTAGATATTCGTCGCCTCGTTCTGTAGCGATGCCTCGTTTCATCATCGCTGCTACATTTGCCCCTAAATGAATCTGAGGGATGCGAGAAATGTTTTGTTCTTCTAGAGTTCGATGATCAATTTTTTCGGAACTACCAATGCTTTGTAAAGCATCGTTTGTATAAGTTGCCCAACTTTCTCTAAGCTTCAATAAAAAGTCTTTTTTATCTAAGGCTCTATCTTTAGCACCTAGTCCATTTTCATCGACACTTCTGGTGGTAATCATGATATGGACGTGGGGATTATGGGTATCTATTTCATGAAAAGCTAGATCAGCAACTAGCCCCTTATCAACAAAGTTATCTTGAACAAAGTTTCTAACTAATTCTTGCTTTTGGTGGTGAGTGAGTTCTGTGGGGAGAGCGATGTCAAATTCTCTAGCGGTGCGAGAGTTAGAACGTTTTTCAAAGAGTTCGGCTGCGTTCCAAAGTTGTGAGCGATCTGCCATCCAATCAGGGGCATTATGAGGGGTTAAGATTTCAGTAGAGTAAACACCTTTTTTACGAGTGTAATTGAAGGTAGAGCCGGTGCGTTCATCATAGATTTTTTCAGCAGCACGATAGGCAGCAGCTTCGGTGGCTGACTGTCCATTACTTCGGGATATGATTTTGGCATTGAGATGGTAGATCGCCATCTTTTTGTTTGGAGTGTGCTGTTTTATAGGGGAGAGCCATTCCTTTCCCATCCGCCCGAAGTAGGGGGTTTTAGGGGGCGATGCCCCTTGACGCACGTGCAAGCGTAGCTTGCGTAAGTGCGCTTTCTTTCGGAAAGGGGATATAGCTACTTCATTTTAGTATAGAATACGGGGATTATTGCTGGTGTATAATGAGTTACTATAATGGTCTAAGTTTACCATAATATGAGGGGTGTTTAATGACTAAGAAATTAGAAAAGCTACTAGAGAAACGAGAACAGCTTAACGCTGAGATACAGAAGGCGAGAGCTAGAGAAACGACACAGAAAAGGAAGGAAGATACAAGACGTAAGATTTTACTAGGGGCGTTGGTGATAGAGATGATGGATAAGGGGGAATTAGATGATGGTGTTATTATGAAACGATTAGAGGGATTTTTAACTAGGGATATTGATAGAAAGTTGTTTGATTTTCCCGTTCAAGGGGATGGTAAAGTAGAAAAGGATTTAACCGAAAATTCAACAGAAAAGACATCAGATAAAAAGCCAAAATCTTCACAAAAAACCAGTAAATCATAGGGAAATAATAAGGAGTCAGAAAGAGATAATAAGGGGTAAAAAAATTATAAGTTGTCACTTGACAACCAGTCGATATAGGGGTTATTGTTTGATGTAATGGCAAAAAACACCCCAACAAAGAGATAAGGGCGGCCTTAGACTACGCAGAGCAAAAAGGCTGGCGGATAGTAGAAGGTGGTTCTCATGCTTGGGGTAAGATTTATTGCCCTTACAACGATTCGGAATGTCGATGCGGAGAATTCTGTATCACTAGCATTTGGAGTACGCCTAAAAATCCAACCAATCACGCAAGACAGATACGACGAGTAATAGATAACTGTATTTATCAAAAAGAAACCGATAACTAGGGTTAGGAGAAGCTATTAATGAAAGAATATGAGTTTACGTTAAAATTTAAGCTTCCAGACGAAAATATAGAGCCATCGATTTATGTGGATCTATTGTATGAGTCAGGGTGTGACGATGCCTTGATTGGGATTGGTAAAAAGGGGTATATTGCTTTGGATTTTATAAGGGAATCAGAGACAGCTTATAAAGCCATATCAAGTGCAATAGAAGATGTTTTAAAGGCTATTCCACAAGCTAATTTTCTTGAAGCTACACCGGACTTTGTGGGAATAACAGATGTAGCTAAACTGTTAGGATGTACTCGGCAGAATATCCAAAAATTAATATCGAAGGACAATTCAAAATGTCCCCATGCGGTTTATGGGGGGTCACAGTCTATTTGGCATTTAGCCGATATTTTGACTTGGTTAGTTGAAGAGAAAGATTATCAAATTGAAGAATGGTTGATAGAAATAGCGATCACGAATAGGAGTTTGAATCTAGCGAAAGAAGTTAATAAACTTTCTCCCAATTGGTCAGAAAAGTTCAAAACTTTGGTGGGTTCTCAATAAACAGCCGAACGAGTAAAGCGGTAACGGTTGGGGAGTTGGGATAACAAAGATGGTTAACTTGGGGTGTGGTTTTCGATGATAACTAGCAAAATAGTGCGGTTTTTTAGCTGTGTCTAGGACTGTTTAACCATTATCCAGAACAAGATGGTTAACTTGGGGGGTGTTTTTTTAATCGTCGTCAGTGGTGTCTGATGCAGGGGTATCTGAGACTGAGGTATCTGATGATGGAAAATAACGACGTTGAGAGGGGGGTTTTTGCCACCCTGTGAGTTCTAATAGGTAATCATCGGGGGTAAGATTAAGGCGAGAAGCCCATTGATTTATTTGGCTAGAAGTTAGATTAATCTTTTTACAAAGGTCGGTTTTTGTTAGACCTTCACTGATTTCTGTATCAGAACAAGTAAACTCTATATTTCCTCTAGGGATGTCTTCAAATTTCGCCTTTAGAGAGGATAAGCCTGTATTTATAAGAGCTTGTCTGAGTTGGTCAATTTCAGTTCTTAGGGATTCTATCTCATCAGTAAACTCAGATTCTTGACGGGGTGACAAGAATTGGAAAAGGCTCACCGTAAGGGGTTTAGAGATCAGAGATGGCTTTTTAAAATGAATTCTGCCCCAAGAGCGAATAGTACAAAAAGCCTATCTAACTGAGAAAATCTTTAATTGTTAGAAATGAACAGCAATTATACCCAGAAAAATGATAAGAAGATTTTGTAAGTATCGTTATCTTTTTGTCATATTTTATGGATTTTTTGCCTTTCTATCAGGACTATTTACAGAACGCATTATCAAAAAGTAAGTTCTTACTTTTACGTATATTAGTATGGCTTTTACAAGTTCATAAACAGGTTAGAATAGAAAGGTTAGCCGCTTATCTACCTATTCCTATTTTATATCAAAGTCGGAGAAAAAAGATTCAAAGATTTCTAGTAGAACCATGCTTAAGTCTTGTTTTATTTTGGTTTCCTCTGATAAAATTAATAGTAGAACGGGAGTTTAAACCAGGAAGTCGATTAACTTTAGTTTTGGATAGAACTCAGTGGCATTCTGAAAAATGTATTCATGATTAGTGTTGTTTGGAGAAAGCGAGCATTACCTATCTACTGGGTCTTATTAGAGAAAAAGGGTAGTAGCAACGTTAAAGAACAAATAGCTTTGATTCGACCAGTTTTAAGATTATTTTCCCACTATGAGCTAGTAATTTTAGGAGATAGGGAATTTCATGGGGTCGAGTTATCATATTGGTTAAAGAAGCGAAACCGAACGGCTAAAAATCCCATCTACTTTGCTTTTCGAGAAAGAAAAGATGTGTATATTAGAAGAAGTAAGAAGAATCAAAAACGTTTCCAAGATTTAGAACTAACCCCAGGAGTAAAAACTTTTGAAAAGAACATTTTTGTCACTAAGCAGAAAGGATTTGGTCGCTTCAACATCCTAGCTTACCAAAAAAGGAAATATAAAAATCATAGTGAAGAAGAACCTTGGTTTATTATAACAAATTTAGATGATGCTAATGAAGTTATTAAATATTATAAAATGAGAGGAGGGATTGAGGCTATGTTCCGAGATTATAAAACTGGTGGTTATAACCTTGAAGGCAGTAAAGCCAACACTACCAGGCTAACTAACCTTATTTTACTAATAGCAATTGCTTATACAGCCTCAGCTTTAAAAGGTAAGTCAATCAAAAACCAAGGCTATCAAAAATATATTTCCAGGCTAACTGAACCAAAAAGACAAGTTAGAAGGCATAGTGAATTTTGGGTAGGACTATATGGTCAAAGCTGGATCTTAGCCTGGGATTTTTGTTCTTTTATAACCGAAGAATTGATGGAATTAAACTGGCACAAAATCAATGAATATAAACAAGGATTAAAAGTCTTAGCTGCTATTAGTTAATCTTTCAGTTCTTATCTTCATTATATACTAGAAAAAGCTCTCAATCAAGACAGATTGGTTATTTTATTCTGTCTAATTTTTTTAACAACAACCTGATAGAAATAATCGTGATAATTTTCTTCATCACTATATTAATTTGAGTTATATTAAACGGCTTAATAATCATCCCCACTTATTAAATAGGTTGATTTTTTAGTCAACCTAGATTCTGAAACCGTTATTTGATCGGTTTTTTCCAACTCTTGTCACCCCGTCAACTCAGATTCTTGTTCAGCAACCGTAGCAGATAAGGTGATTTCCAAGAAAGAGTTTCCCGGTTATTTTCTTGCATCTGTTTGGAG
>NZ_JARVCN010000121.1:0-37815 GCF_038442745.1 Crocosphaera sp. Alani8 | reverse complement strand
TCCAAAAATGGATAACCTTTAATCATACCATGAAACACTTTTGCAAGAGGTCTAATGCTTCACAGGATTTGTTGGCTAAAAATCTGCCATTTAGTTTAACGGTGGCGTTGGCTGGTGTTATGAACAATGTGATAGAGTATACGCAAATTATCAGGAACAACAAGCCTTTTATTGGATGTTTCATACTCCTTCTCCTGGCTATTTAATCCACAATTGAGATGGTTACGATTATAGGTTGTATAGGAGTCACAGAGATGTTTATTTTCCTTAAGAATTATTACTTGATTGGAGATTTTTTATAGTTTTTGAATTATCGGATTAAAAATAATAGTAGTCACAAGGTTATTTCAGTAGGATTCCCAGAGGAATAGAATATTATTATTTGTTCATTTATTACAAAATTGAGTTTATGTGTAATTTTTCTTACACATTCTTACGGAAAGAATTGTTAAAATATATGTATAAGAGAAAAAACGAAAAATAATATGAGTTTAAAACCAGGAATATCTTTACGAAAACTCGAATCCATACAAGGGGGAATGGCACAATTCTACACCCCACAATCCAGCGATGAAACAATGGTTGTGCAAGTTCCAAGTGGGACTATTGATGAGTTGTTTGTGCATCATTTTCAAACCGATCAATTATTAGTTGTTCGAGGCAGTTTTGTTTTAGTTGCACTCCATAATAAACAGTATCATTATATTCCCCTAAGCGAACACAATCCCCAAGTGATTACCATACCTCCAGGGGTTCCTCACGGAGCAATTAATTTGAGTTCAGAAAATTGTTTATTGGTCAATGCTGTATTACGTCATGGTGAGTCCCATCCTCTAGATTATAGACCGATGAAACCACCTTTTCCCTATGATTTTACCAAAATTCATACTATATTGGAAACGTTAGAGAAGCAGAAGGACAATAAAGTAATTGATTCAGTTCTATCGAAAGCTTAAATGTAGGCAGTTGGACAGGATAGTTAACCCATGAAAACTGGCTAATTAAAGTAGGGACAAGTTATTAATTGTTCCTACTTTTTATTAACTGAAAAGCTCAGATGTCCAGTTTCCGTGGAGTCCGTAGGGTATATGATGTTTCAGATGTAATGTGGCAATGGGTTCTTTTTCTAAGTTCTCCCCGTCCAAAATTACAATATCTGAGCGGTGTTTATTCCCGTCGTAAACCATTACTAAAACCCATCCTTGATCTTCATTGGTTGAATCAGGTTTAGGCACAAAAATTGGTTCTCCAACATAACCTTGTGGGGCAAAAGAATGTATCTGTTTTTTGCCTGTTAATAGGTCTAGTTTAAGGATAGCCTGTAAAGGAGCATTACATTGATCTTTATGAGCAGTTCCTATAAATAAGTAGCGATAGTTTCTACCTGCATTACTAGGGTTAATAGAAGGAAACTCGCAACAACGACTTTCTATCATTTCTTTTTCAACAGTTTCTTGATCTAAATCAATTTTAAACCGATATATTTGACCAGGATCTAGACTTTCAAAGTCTACTTCTCTATAATCTCCATCGGGTTGAATTTGGGGAAGAGAGTTATACGAAATAGAATCCAAATAAATACTATTTCCTTCTTCAAAAGCATTAACATGATGAAAAACAAACCCTGAATCTGCTTCTAAAATTTTTACTTTTTTATTACTTGGATCTCGGGGAATAATAATTAACTTACTAGGTTTTCCTGGATGAAAGTTAACACACTCTCCAGCACCTTTAAACCCTAAAAGGTAAGGCACAGGATTAAAGGTAACAGGGTTTTGTAACAAGAGACAATAGTTAGAGGTAATGGCAAAGTCATGGATAAAAGAAAATCCAGGAACAGCATGAGAATGACGACGTAATAAGTTACCATCTGGAGCAAATTCATAGATAGTAATCTTACTAGAAAGTCCTGGATTAATAGAATAATTAACTAAACAAGGTTGACCTTGATCTAATTCAGAACTAGGGTCAAAACGTGGGTGAGCTGCAATAGAATCACCTGGGTTTAATACACCGTCTAAATAGTCAATACCGATGGTTTCTAATGTACTTGGATCAAGTCTGTAAGGTTCAGCAACTTCCCAAAGTGCCAGTAACTTTTTGCCCCAATAAATAACATTAGTATTAGCAATGTTTTTGATTTTTATATCTAAAATATTGTTTAACCATCCCCCCGGTTTTTGGGTTCCGAATACCCCCCTATAAACCATTTTCCCTTCCTTCTGTTCTTGCACATAACCCTCTGTGCGAACGAAACGATTACGAAAATGAACTTTTCCGTTAGGTAAAAAAGAGATTGAACAAATCATCCCATCCCCATCAAAAGGATGTTGTACTGGTGTTCCTTGTACATCTAATAAACCTGGCCCGTTTCTAAATAAAGTTCCCTGTAATTCATCAGGTACTTTTCCTTCTATGTCCTCGATAAAATAATCGTATTCGTTAGGTTGAGACTGATACCCTTGTTTCCATTCTTGACGATTGTAGGATAAATTTTCTTCGTTTTTGTTAATTAATGCGGTCATAGGATTTTTGATTTCTAGAATAGTTTACTTTTTGTTGTGAATGACAAATTCAGGAATGACTTCGGGTATTATGTCATCATTAGAAACTGTACCTAAAGGATGTTTTTCGTAAGCTTCACCTGTATGATTTACATTTATCTCCTTCTCTTCCACTTGAGTCTGTGGATCGTTGTTCGGCAACCACTTTACCAAAGGTAGAGGTAATAAAGTTGATAAATTAGTAATAATCACCAGTAACCAAAGATTATTAAAGTTAGTTTCCGTAACTCCTAACCAATGGGTCAATAAAGCTCCTAATTCATGAGATAATAAATTCGCTAAATTAGTAATGGACATTAACAAAGCAAACAGAGTTGCTTCTATGCCTTTAGGACATAATCTAGCTGATAATACTAAAATTGGCAAAAAAGCAATTTGACCGGCAACGGTTAAGATTAAACTGTCTCCTAAACTAAACCAATGATCATCAATTCCTAATAGTCGATTGGTATGGGTAACTAATATTAATGTGGTCATACCCAAAACAGAAGAAACAACCACACTCCAACCCAAAATATTTCTAAAAGAAACATTTTTAAGAAACTTTTGATACACCAATACTCCTAACAAAGCAGCAACGCTAGTTACCAGACGAACTCGACCAAGAAATTCTGGTTCAAACCCTAATTCGTTGGTAGCAAAATAAAAGAAAGCTGAGTCACCATTAGGAGTAGCTTGCCAAAGAAAAAGAAACGCAGTTGGTAATAAAATAGACTTCTGTTTAATAGCTTGCCATACCTGCTTTATTTGTTGCTTAACTAAGGACTGATTTTGTTGAGAAATTAACTCATCTTTGCTAATAGGTTCCTCAGAAATAAACCAAGCAACTAAACAAACTATAAAAGGAAAAATAGCAGTAATTTCAAATACAGTTTCGTTGCTAAATTTTTCTAATAACCAACCACTTAAATAAGCCGTAATTAAGCCTCCAAAAGCTGACACTCCCCAAGTTAAGGATTGTAAAGATCCTGCTTGACTTAAAGACTCTTTTCTGGCTCTTTCTACTACCAAGGAGTCAACGATAACATCACTGATAGCGACAGAAATAGAAGTCAATAGAAGAGTGACAGTGGCTAACCAGGCACTATCCACTACTGTAGCCAACAATACCCAGGATAAACTGCCCAATAGTCCAGAAATCACCAGATAAGGACGACGACGATAGCTAAATATCGGTAAACCGTCCGAAATCAACCCAAAAATCGGTTTTACTACCCAAGGAATTGCCGCAATACCCGTCAACGCACCCATTTGTGCCGGGGTTAAACCTAAATCATCCTTGAGAAAGAAACTTACAGCTAAACGGGCTAAACCTAAGATTCCTTGAACAAAATAGACGCTCAGGATTGCAAATAATTCAGCACTAGGTTTATTGCCGAATAATACTGTTTGTGTAAATGTCTTTTTAATTTGTCTCAGGCCAGAAAACGTCGCACTCATGAAGATAGGTAAAGTTTTATAACTTTATCTATCATAGATCAGTTATTGGTTATTGCTTATCGGTTATCGATTAAGTTTATTTGTTACTGTTCACTGTTAATAAAGTCTGCTAAAATAACATTCTGCGCCCCTCAAAAAAACCGTGCGTTACTAGGTCAATGAATGACAACGCCTATGCTGAACCCTAATTTAGAAGCAATAGAACTCAATAAAGAAGAAATTGAACGATACTCGCGCCACATTATCTTGCCAGAAGTGGGGCTGGACGGTCAGAAACGCTTAAAAGCAGCCAGTGTTCTCTGTATCGGAACTGGTGGCTTAGGCTCTCCCCTCTTACTATACCTGGCAGCAGCTGGTATTGGACGCATTGGGATTGTTGATTTTGATATTGTTGACAGTTCTAACTTGCAACGTCAGATTATTCATGGAACTTCTTGGGTAAACAAGCCAAAGATAGAATCAGCAAAAAACCGTATTTTAGAAATAAACCCTGCTTGTCAGGTAGATTTATACGAAACCCGTCTTTCTGCTGAGAACGCTCTCAAAATTATGGAACCCTACGATGTGATCGTAGACGGAACCGATAATTTTCCCACTCGCTACCTCACCAACGATGCTTGCGTATTATTGAACAAACCCAACGTCTATGGGTCAATTTTCCGCTTTGAAGGTCAAGCAACCGTATTCAACTACGAAGGTGGTCCTAACTACCGCGACTTATACCCCGAACCTCCCCCACCTGGAATGGTTCCTTCCTGTGCAGAAGGGGGTGTTTTAGGGGTATTACCCGGTATTATCGGCACTATCCAAGCTACCGAAACCTTGAAAATTATTTTAGGGGCAAAAGATACCCTCAGTGGTCGTTTACTGCTCTACAATGCCTGGAATATGAGCTTTAGGGAGTTGAAACTGCGACCCAACCAAGAACGACCCGTAATCGAAAAATTAATTGATTATGAGCAGTTCTGCGGTATTCCTCAAGCGCAAGCAGCTGAAACCGAGGAAAAACTAGCCATCCCTGAAATGAGTGTTACGGATCTCAAAGAATTGATGGAACACGGTGCTGATGCTTTTGTATTAATTGATGTGCGTAATGTCAATGAGTACGAAATTGCTCGTATTCCTGGATCTATTCTAGTTCCTCTACCAGATATCGAACAGGGAACCGGAGTTGACAAAGTTAAGGAACTGGTTGGAGAACACCGCTTGATCGCTCATTGCAAGATGGGGGGACGATCAGCAAAAGCCCTAAAAATTCTTCAACAAGCAGGTATAGAAGGAACAAACGTTAAAGGAGGTATCACCGCTTGGAGTCAAGAGGTCGATCCTAACGTTCCTCAATACTAAGAGACATTAACTATTTTTCCGTAATCAACCTACTTTTTCTAAAGTAGGTTTTTCATTTACTACAACCAACGAGCCAATTTTTCCTGGGACTGAGCATCCAAACAGTTGAACAGCAAACGGCCACGACTACGTTTATTAGTCCGTTGTTTACGTTTAACCTGAGTACGAGAAGATTGGATATCTTTGGCCAAAACTTCTACAGACATCCACTCTGCACCGTAACCCATAGCCGTTAGATATTGATCCCGATCAGAAGTAGCTACAATAAGGCGATTGTAGTCTATTTCTTGACCACGAAAAAAGGTTGCACATACCTTTTCTATGTATGTGTCTGCTGTTTGCATCCAAGCCGTAAAAAAGATGGAGAGATGGCTAGAATGATGTTCAACAGAGGAAGGAGTCTTTTGGTACTGAGAATCAAAGACAACCTGAGTTCTGTATCCTTTGTGGACGGTGTAGTTGATGAGAGTCTCCACCAGTTCGTGCCTCGCTTGCTCTAAACCGTGGTGATCGCGGGTCGCTTTCAGAGGAGACCATGAACCAATGATATTATAACCGTCGACGAGTAATAAGGGAGTAGTGGAAGAAGACATTTTTCTCAGGGGTTATCATAAATTGTTAGGATTTTTGATCGGAACGTCCTCTAATCTTAACAAAAAATTTACGTTACAGGGGAGCGAAATATGATGGTCTCATGAAACTTCGGATTTTGCTATTTCTAAGAAAACCTCTACTATATAAGCAGAAAGCTTACATAATTACCTATTGACTGTTGTTATGGATACCATTATTAATACCATCACCTCACTCCCCCTAGATACCCTGATCACTGCTGGTTTGTATTTAGGATTAAGTGGTCTTTATCTTTTAATCATGCCTGGATTTGTTTATTTTTATCTCAATAGCCGTTGGTACGTAGCGAGTTCCTTCGAGCGAGCTTTTATGTACTTCTTAATGTTCTTTTTCTTCCCTGGTGTGCTTCTCCTTAGCCCTTTCTTGAACTTTCGTCCCAAACGCCGTCAAGTTTAACCCTCGAGTCGGGTTACAATAATTTAGTCAACATTCCATAAACCATCGTGAGAAGAATTGATGTCATCACCATTAGTCTAGCTGTCTTTTTTGGAGGAGGTCTTTTATACCTCGTATTCCAAGCCATTGGCCTCGATGGTTTATCGGCAGGGGTTTGGAGTCAAGCGTTATTAGTCGTGGTTGTTTTAGCTTGGACTTCAAGCTACCTTTTTCGGGTAGCTAACAAAGACATGACCTACAACCAACAGATCAAAGACTATGAAGACGCTGTACTGCAAAAGCGTCTCGAGGAAATGACCCCGGAAGAACTCCGAAAATTACAAGAAGAAATCGAGAAAGAACAATAAATCTTAAGGATTACAAACTCTGCATCTATTCAGGGTAAATTGAGAAATGGTAATCTAGCTCTAGTTGACCCCCATGACATCGGTTTCTGGTTGTTTTCAGTCCCTCCGTGATCGCCAACAATGCGCCCTTATTCCTTTCATTACTGCAGGTGATCCCGATCTCGATACCACGGCAAAAGCGTTACGGGTTCTAGATGAGTCTGGAGCAGATCTCATCGAGTTGGGTGTTCCCTATTCTGACCCCTTGGCCGACGGACCGGTTATTCAAGCAGCCGCAACTCGCGCTTTAGAGCGAGGAGTAAAACTAGATGATGTGTTAGAGATTGTTACAGAGGTGCAACCCGACATTAAGGCACCTATTATATTATTTTCCTACTATAACCCTATTTTTTATCGAGGGGTCGAAGTCTTTTTAGAACAAATTAAAACTGCTGGTGTACAAGGGTTAGTGGTTCCTGACTTGCCTCTAGAAGAAGCTGAAACCTTACTCGAACCCGCCGCTAGGATAGGGGTTGAAGTAACTCTGCTGGTTGCTCCTACCAGTCCTATAGAACGAATACAAGCGATCGCTAACCGCTCTCAAGGCTTTATTTATTTGGTTAGTGTCACAGGAGTAACTGGTGTGAGAACCCAAGTAGCTACCGGAGTCGAAGAATTGTTGCAAAATCTTCGTCTTACCACCGATAAGCCCATTGGGGTCGGATTTGGCATTTCGGAGCCTGAACACGCCCTACAGGTCAAAAATTGGGGGTCTGATGCGGTCATTGTCGGTAGTGCTTTTGTGAAACGGTTGGCACAAGGAACCCCAGAAGAAGGACTAAAGGCATTAGGAACATTTTGTCAAAGTCTTAAACAAGCTATTCGGTGATTAATATTTGACAATTAATTGACAAGATTATCTTGTAGAAGAGTTAGAAAATATCAATCAAGATGCTGTTTTTATTGTTACCGAGAAAGCAGTATTTAATCAGCCTAACTTCGGTGTTAGGAGTTGATTTTAAGTTGTTTCGTCAAATTGAAGATCGCTATGATAAAAGCTAAGAAGTATCTTCAAAAAAATGGTCGCACATTCAAACTATCTATTCCCAATTATTCAGAATCAAAAAACAGGGTACATTGATTCAGAAGGAAAAACTATAATCGAACCTTGTTTTGATTTAGCTGGCAATTTTTCAGAAGGTTTAGCACCAGTTAAAAATAGTGGTTGTTGGAATTATATTGACTTCAAAGGTCAATATGTATTCAAAAGCTTACCCAATTTAAAATTTGTCTGTGATTTTTCAGAAGGGTTAGCAGCAGTAAATGAAAATAATTTATGGGGTTATATTAATCAATTAGGAGAAATAATATAGTATTGGGACTAATAATATATTATTAGATAATGGCAGTCCAGTACAGCATCTTGGTAAGTTTGTCCGTGTAGAATTGATCAATTAAATTTAGAAAAAGGAAAAGGAATTTATTATGGCTACTCATGTTTATGCTTTACTCAACCATCAATTGCAACGTCATAATTTAGTTGATTTACAACAACGTTTGAATAATTATTCAATAGCTTCTAGAGTGATTCCTCTGCCAGTCCCTCAATATTTTTATCCTGAATCAATAGGCAATGGTCATTTAGTATTACCTAAAGATTGGCTCAGGTTAAGCGCAGACAATGAACTGTATGTAAAAATGAGAACTCAGGATGAACTAACTGATTTGTCAATTGTTAATGGCTTAGGTCTAGAGATAGATATTTACAAATACTTAATGATAGTGATGCGTCATGCTGGTGAAAAATGGACTGAATTTATTTTAGACCCAATTAGAAGGCTTTCTTTGAGAAAAGATGTTCAGGCTTTAGCAGACTTTGTGGGGACTAATCAGGTAATTTATTTACCTGGTAGTGGACTACCAGAATTAGAAACCTATACTCTTAGTCAATTGGTTTCTGAGTTAGAACACCAGAAATACCAGGAGATTTCGGTAAAATCAATAGTAAAGCAAGTTCAATCCTATCAACAAGTCTATCAAGAATTACCAGAGTTTTATTGTATTGATAAATTTGATCATTTAATTACTTCTACACAGTTACAAAGTCTTGCAAATTTACAGCTTGCTATTCTTATTTTAGGGCTAGATCCAGATGAAGTTGATTATTATAGAAATAAATTACTGGTTAGAAAAGACTTAATCGAGCAGTTGGAAATATCAGTAGCCTGTTATAGTCAATCAGTTATAAATGTAACTAGCCATATGTTTGATGAATTAACACAAGAACAAGGTTCGCTAATCAATTTATTATCTGAAGAGTTTGAAAAATACCTGAATTGCCAACCTTTTAGTTTGTTAAACTACTGGAAAGAATTCTCACTTCAAGAACTAGCTGAAAAAGCCTTAAAAGCTTTTGCTTGGGATTGTTTAGATATTAGTGATTGGATTGATGAACAGCTAGAAAAAAATAATGACAACACCTAAGCTAAACATGATAACTATTAGTGGTTACTCCTAGATTTGATTCAGCGAAAGATTTTTCAGAAGGTTTAGCTGCGGTTAGAATTGGCTCTCAAGTCGGTTATATAGATTCAAAAGGAGAATGTATGATTCCTTTACGGTTTCAAGCTGCAGGGAATTTTTCAGAAGGTTTAGCAACAGTAAATGAAAATAATTTATGGGGTTATATTAATAAATTAGGAGAAATAGTGGTTACTCCTCGATTTGATTCAGCGAGAGATTTTTCAGAAGGTTTAGCTGTAGTTAGAATTGGCTCTAAAGTTGGTTATATAGATTCAACAGGAGAATTAGTGATTCCTTTACAGTTTCAAGATGCCGGGGATTTTTCAGAAGGTTTAGCTAAAATTAAAAGCAATAATAAATGGAGTTACATTAATCATATTGGGGAAATTATTATTGCACCACAATTTAGCAAGGTAGATGATTTCAAAGAAAATTTAGCACCCGTAAGAAAGTGGAACATTTGGGGTTATGTTAATAGATCTGGCAAAATAGTAATTCCTTTTCAATATAACGAAGTAAACAAGTTTACAGGAAGATTAGCAAGAGTTAATTTTAATTTTCATTGGGTATATATTAATCAAACTGGGGAAATAATTGCCAGTGACAAACTTGATTATCGGATTAATCTTACTTTCTTTCCTTTAAATTGGTTAAATATGGGGAACAAAATTCTATACAAGTCCGAAGTTATATTCGGGATTATGGCTTTTATCTTATACAAATGTGTGATAATTCCTTGGTCTTATGTTGTTGAAAAAGTCAAAGTCCCTTTCCGTGACTAATTTTCCCTACTCTTCTATCTCTCTTCACACTCTTCCACAAGCTTCGTGATCCTGACTGAGCAAAATTACCTCCTGTTATGGTTGAAAGATTTAAGAAATTTGTTATTATATTAAGAAGTGTAAATGTTATATTCATCAGTATTGACTTAAAGCTTAACTTAGTCGCACAAGGAAATGGAAGCATTTAAAGGCGTCAAGCTTGTCTAACTCTGAAAACATTATCAACATTGCTTTACAAAACTTAATCAAGTTTTGCAAAATCCTTAATTTTTCATCCCCATCACTATGAATACATCGATACTTAGTTTAATCTTCAAACCCAACGTTACCCCCAACATTGCTTCTCAAAGTGCCTTGGCTATTTTTCGCCTAGTAGTTGGTTTAATGATGATCCACAACGGACTCGATAAACTCGGCAACATCGAAAGTTTTGCAGAAGCTTATGTGTCTTACATTGGACTTCCTTTTCCCATTTTCTTTAGCTATGTAGCTGCCTTTACAGAATTAATTGGCGCACCTTTAGTTGCCATCGGTTTATTCACTCGTCCTGCTGCTTTAGGACTTTTCTCAACCATGCTTGTTGCTATGTATCATCATATTCTAGTTGCAGGTTTAAGTGTTGCTTACCTCGAACTTTCTGCCATCTATGCAGCCTGTTTCCTTTTCATATTAGTCAACGGTGCCGGTTTATTCTCTATAGATGCTTTAATCTTGAACTTATTCGATAATGAAGCTTTAGATCATAAGGCAAAGCAAGTCATGTCTTTGGAAAAATCCTATCAAGCTTCCAAAAGTCAAAAAGCGCAAAAAGTGAGTTAGAACTCTGTTTAAATTCCACACTAAAAGTCCGCTCAAAGGCGGGCTTTTTTATAGGTTTTCATAACAGTTTTAATCAAATCACTAATGTTATCCCTAAAATTCTTTACGCAGGAGTTAACTGTCGTTAACCCCTACATTGTTAGTATTTCCAGTCGAACTTACATTGTTAAAGATTGAACATCATTTTCTAACAAGTTAGCAAACTCCTGTAAAAAAGCAGCTGCATCGGAACCATAAATGACACGGTGATCGCAGGTAATATTGACCGCCATTTGATGTTTAACACCGAATAAACCATCATCAGTAGCTACTACTTGGGGACTCGATGCACCGATCGCCAAAATAGATCCTTGTCCGGGGGGCAAAATCGCATCAAAACGGTCTACTCCAAACATTCCTAAGTTGGATAAGGTGAATGTGCCGCTATTGTACTCTTCTGGTTGCAACTGTTTGGATCGCGCTCTAGCTACCAAATCTTTCCAAGTACGAGACAGGGAATAAATATCAATTTTGTCGGCATTTTGTAATACAGGAGTAATCAAACCACCATCCGGCATAGCAACGGCGATGGCAACATTGATGGATTGAGGATAACGGATACCTTGTTCGCTGTAATTGGCGTTAACCAGAGGATGCTTTACTAAGGTAACAGCTACTGCTTTCGCTAACAACGCCGTCTTTGTCACCCCTTTGGATTTCAATTTTTTGTACAGTTGATCCAACTCATCGGTGGTGATGGTATAACCCACATGAAACGTGGGGACTTGTAGGGTAGCCATCATGTTTTGTACCACCGCTTTTTGGAGGGTGTTTAAAGGAACCGTCTCTCCTGCGGTTATAGGGGTATGAGTTGGCGGTGCGGTTGCCACTGGAGGAGGAGAAATAGGTGCAGGGGATGAAGTTGGAATAGCCGGGGGGGTGGGGGTTTTGCCGGCGGCCTTTTCGATATCATCTGCCACAATCCTACCGTAAGGGCCACTGCCTTCGACAGTATTGAGGGCAATGCCTAATTGTTTGGCTAATTTTTTAGCCCGAGGGGAGGCAACAATACGACTGCTTTTGCCATTGCTTGAAGCGGGTGGCGCAATTGTAGCTGTAGCCGTTGCTGATGGGGTTGTGGCTGCAACGACTTCCTCTTTTTGAGGTGGGGTAGGGTCGGGAGATTTTTGAGGGCTAGAAGGGGCTTTTTGTTGGGCTTGGGCAATTTCTGCTTCTGTTTCTGCGATCAAAGCGATCGCATCGCCCACTGGTGCTTCTTGACCTGCTTCCACTAAAATAGTGGCTAAATAGCCATCGTAGAAGGATTCTACATCCATATCTGCTTTATCCGACTCTACAACAACAACTGTTTCTCCTTTGGCCACTTTATCCCCTGGAGATTTCACCCAAGAGACAATTTTTCCCTCGGTCATGGTAGAACTCAATGCTGGCATGAAAATATCATGAATCATGAAGCGACCTTCCCAAATATACTGTATAAATCTTTAGTGATGGAATTGCTAATCATTGCAATGGCAATTCATCTTAAGCGTTTTCACCGTCTTATATTGTACCTGAAAAGGGTCTTCTTCAGTGTTGAAGATAATTGTGGGAAGTTAAATTTAAGATTATGGTTGTCCAAATAATGCAAAATTTTTTTAGTTTTTCTCTATCAGTAGCAAAAAGTTTAGTATTAGGAAAGAATTAGAAATTTATCAAAAAAATTGACTATTGTGTTTGCTACACAACCTAAGAAAATAACTCAAAATTAACCCTTAATTAAAGACATCTTAAACGACTTTTGAGAAGTCATTAAACTATTCAGTAAAGTTAATGAATGTTTAAAAAAATAAACATATTGCCCACCATTGTACGTAGTATAGTTTTGAAAGTGAGGGAATATTGCCATAGAAAGTTTCCAATAAGTTAACGATAACTCAGCCGATCCAAACCCTGATGATTCTGTACTAGAGTTTAACTTTGATGCAGATAAGCCTTCAGGAATCTCTTTGCCTCGGTTAAGCCCTATCGTGGCTACCATTGACTTTGCCCCAACTAATGGTGCTGATGCTGTTATTGTAACTGCTAGAATCAACAGTATCACTGTTCATGCAGCAGAATTTATCGACCCCAATAATAGTCCTCCCCAACCTACGACTTTAGCAGTAGGAGAGGAACAGCCTGAATTTACCACCCTAGCATTGGGAGAAGAAGGACCACCTAAACCTCCTCAACCTACTACCCTAGCAATAGGAGAAGAAGAGCCTCAATTTACCACTCAAGCATTAGGGGAAGAAGGACCACCTCAACCTCCTCAACCTACTACCCTAGCAATAGGAGAAGAAGGTGAACCTACTACTCGTGCATTAGGGGAAGAAGGACCACCTCAACCTCCTCAACCCACTACCCTGGCAGTAGGAGAAGAAGATCCTAGATTTACTACCCTCGCATTAGGAGAAGAAGGACCACCTCAACCTCCTCAACCCACTACCCTGGCAGTAGGAGAAGAAGATCCTAGATTTACTACCCTTGCATTAGGAGAAGAAGGTGAACCCTCTACTCGTGCAGCCGGAGAAGAAAATCAACCCACAACTCTTGCATTAGGGGAAGAACAACCTGAATTTACTACTTTAGCCATAGGAGAAGAAAGTTCTCCCTTTGGACGGTATTAATGGTTGATTTAGATCCAAGCAAAACCTTGGTGATAGCAGGTGGCCACTCAGATCCTAATTTGGGTCAATTGCTGGCCACTGCTCAACAAGCTGGTATTGTGGTGCAAGACCTTCGCCACGGTGTCAAAGATAGTCCTCCCCTGTCTTGGCAAGTTAATCAAGGTTCTCTCAAGGTCAATAATCAAGAAATCAAGCCTTATGGTGCGTTCATTCGTTATGATGTCTTTGCCGGGATGGAGGACTCTCGGCCACAAGTAGCAAAACGGGCTATGGGTTGGTATCAAACCCTGCAAGGATGGTTATTATCTGACCCGAAGATTAGACTATTTAACCGTCATCAATCTCCTGCAGGTGGCAATAAAGGCGCAACTTTGATACTAGCGCAACAATGCGGTTTAGCTATTCCTGAAACCCTAATTACCAACGAAGAAGCATCTTTACGACAGTATCCACAAGGAACAGCGATCGCAAAACCAGTTGCCGGAGGGGATTATTGTTATGGTTTAGAAGAACTTTTAAACGGGGTGGAGTTTCGTTAAGCGGTTGGATACCTTACAACTATCAAAAAAATTTTTTACAGCAACATCTAGATATTTTAGAAAGTCCTCAAGTTTTTTTATGGAAAGTAGCGGGGAAACAGTTAGGAGAGAGGTTAAGAAATCGAGTTATTGCCGATATTTCTGAAGAAGGGGAGCTTATTTTTCAAGCTAATGCTTCATTAACCCATGAAGAAAGACAAAAAATTGAAGGGTTTAGGGTTTATATCGCTGAATTATATTTGTAGTTTTCAGAAAAAAATACTTAACTCAGGTTAGTAATAGGTTGGGACGTGAACATCAAGAGTATCTCTGCAATGATACAGCAAGGAGTTGATTATGTTCTTGAGCCTTCTATGGGAGGATGTTATGATTAAGTTTAAAACGAAAGGACTTTAAAAAGCAGTAGTGTATACTATATTATTTTTTCACAAAGGGTAGCAATTTTTGTTACCCTTTTTATATAACTTTAAGCAATTTTTTTATGACTATTGGAATTTGGATTTTAGGAAATCAACTTCATTCAGAACAAGCTGCTTTACTAAGTCGCAAAAATAACAAACAAGAAACTCCCGTTATTTTTATCGAGTCTTTGAATTATGTTCGCAAAAGACCCTATCATCAGCAAAAATTAGTATTAGTTTTCTCTGCTATGCGTCATTTTGCTGAGGAGTTAAGTTCAGAAGGATGGTCTGTTACATACAAAATAAGCGAAAATTTTGAACAAGCTTTAAATTCTTGGATTCGAGCTAATCAAATTACGGAATTAAGACTTGTGACTCCTTATGATCGCCCTTTTTTAACTTTTATTCAGAGTCTTAATTTAGATAGTAACATCAAGTTAATTCCTAATAATCATTTTCTTTGGAGTCACCAGGAATTTAAACAATGGACTGATTCACGAAAACGCTTATTATTAGAAGATTTTTACCGAGAAGGACGAAAAAGATTCAATATTTTAATGGAAGGAGATCAACCTATTGGGGGACAGTGGAATTTTGATAAACAAAACCGTAAACCCCCTAAAAAAAGTTTAACTCCTCCTACTCCTTTGGGGTTTGAACCAGATCAAATTACCCAACAGGTGATTAATGATCTTAAATCCTCTCAAATACCAACTTACGGTCAAATTGAACCCTTTAAATGGGGGATTAATCGTTCCCAAGCTTTACAAGTATTGGAGTGTTTTATAGAGAATAATTTAGATAATTTTGGTGCTTATCAAGATGCTATGGTCACAGGAGAATATACAATGTGGCATAGTTTAATTTCCCCTTATATTAACCTTGGTTTACTCACTCCTTTAGAAGTTATTGAATCTATCGAAAAGGCTTATCATGAGTTTGATTATCCTTTGAATAGTGTAGAAGGTTTAATCAGACAAATCTTAGGATGGCGAGAATATATGTATGGAATTTATCAATTAATGGATGATGACTACTCGCAGAAAAATTGGTTTAATCACCAAGAAAAATTACCAGAATTTTACTGGGATAGTTCACAAACCGATATGAATTGTTTAAAACAAAGTTTACGACAAGTTGAAGAAACAGGTTATGGTCATCACATTCAAAGATTGATGGTTTTGGGTAATTTTGCTTTAATTGTTGGAGTGTCTCCCCAAGCAGTTAACGATTGGTTTCACAGTGCTTTTATTGATGCTTACGATTGGGTTATGGTTCCCAATGTGATTGGAATGGGACAGTTTGCTGATGGGGGAATATTGGCATCGAAACCCTATGCCGCCTCTGCTAATTATATTAATAAAATGAGTGATTACTGTAAAAGTTGCGTTTACAAAAGAACTCAAAGAACCGGAGACAAAGCTTGTCCCTTTAACTTCTTTTATTGGGACTTCTTATCGCGCCATCAACAGCAATTGAAAGGTTTAGGTAGAATGAATCTTATCTTAGCTAATCTCAAAAAAATGGACTCAGAAGAGTTAAAAGCTATACAGTCTCAAGCGCAACACTGGAGAGAAAGCCAATAAGCAGTGACTACCGAACGTTACTTAACCTAATTCTGTGATAGCGTTGAACCGTGTTAACTGCAATTTGTAATATTTGTTACTATATGCTCTTGAAATAGAGTATTTTTATTAATTTTCCCAGATTTCTCAACAGAACAATTATAATGACGAAAAACAACATGGTGTGAAGAGAAATCTATGGCCGTTCAATTAAAACAAGCCCTCAGTGTAGGGACTTATATCATAAGCCAGCGTTTCAAAGGTCGTGAGCGTTTTCCTTTGGTATTGATGCTAGAACCGCTATTTCGGTGCAACTTAGCCTGTTCTGGATGCGGAAAAATCCAACATCCTACGGATGTTTTGGCTCGTAATTTAACCCCAGAAGAATGCTTCAGAGCTGCTGAAGAATGCGGCGCGCCGGTGGTATCTATACCTGGTGGTGAACCCTTGCTACACCCTCAAATTGACGAAATCGTTAAAGGTTTAGTAGAAAGGAAAAAATTTGTTTATCTTTGTACTAACGCCATCCTCTTAGAAAAGAGTTTGCATAAGTTTGAACCTTCCCCTTATTTCTGTTTCAGTGTGCATTTAGATGGTTTGAGAGAACATCATGATAAATGTGTCGATCGTGAAGGGGTATTCGATAAAGCGATCACAGGGATTAAAGCAGCAAAAGCCAAAGGGTTTAGAGTAACAACAAATACCACTGTTTTTGAAGGAACCGATCCTGAAGAAATGCAGGAATTTTTTGATTTCTTGGATAGCTTGGGAACCGACGGGATGATGATTTCTCCTGGATATAGTTATGAGTGGGCCCCAGATCAAGAAAGCTTCTTGAAGCGGGAACAAACTAAAGCTTTATTCCAGAAAATTTTAAAACCTTGGAAACTTGGTAAAAAGAAATGGAACTTTAATCATAATCCTCTATTTTTAGATTTTCTAGTAGGGGATAAAGACTATGAATGTACCCCTTGGGGAAGTCCTAGTTACAGCGTTTTGGGTTGGCAAAAACCCTGTTATCTTCTCAACGAAGGACATTATAAAACCTTCGATGAATTGATGGAAAAAACCCAATGGGAAGATTATGGTCAAGCTAGTGGTAATCCTAAATGTGCAGACTGTATGGTACATTGTGGCTATGAACCCTCGGCAGCAGTTGATGCTATGAACCCTGCTAATATGGGACGTGCTTTAGGAAGTGTTATCGGTGCTTAATTGCATCTAACTCACATCTTGCACCTTCGATAAAACTGGCTAGTTTGTAAGCGTTCAGCTATCAGCCATCAGCCGAAAAATATCAATCCCTATCATCTACTGTGAGTAAGGTCAAACGAATGCTGAACGCTGACTGCTAACTGCTTACTAATTTAAGTTTTTCTATATTGGTGCAAGATATCAGTCTAAACTTTGAGGGAATGGAAACTAAAAGTAAGTTATTCATTCCCTATTGTCTATTTTTTTATATAATAAAGTAAGAACAGTAAAATTATGCTTTAATCAATAATAAAATAGGGTTAAAATAATGATTTCCTTATCAAAAACGGTGTTAAAAGAAATTTATGAAAAAGATTATTATTTATGGCTAGTTCAAACCCTAGAATTAGTGAAAAACAGAAATGCTAATGAATTAGACTGGGAGCATTTAACAGAGGAAATAGAAGCATTGGGAAATGAGCAGAGACGAAAAGTTAAAAGTTATCTGAGACAATTATTAATTCATTTATTATTATATCGCTATTGGGAAACGGAAAAAACCTATTCTGGTAGAGGTTGGTTAGAAGAAATTAGTAATTTTCGTTATGAACTGCAACTATTATTAGAATCAGGTACTCTGTATAATTATTTCTTAAAAAACCTTGATGAAGTGTATATAAAAGCTCGAAAGAGAGCAATCCAAAAAACAAAATTATCTCCTTCTGTGTTTCCTGAAAAATGCCCTTTTAACCTAGAAGAGATTCTTAAAGACGATTAAATTACAAAAAGATTGAAGGTATTAGGCTAAACTAATTATACTAGCTTCCAGTTAAACTTAAATTGTCAAAGGCTTATCTGTTATGACTACCATACCCATTTTAGCCTTAACTCTTGAGGAATTTCTCAAAAAAACTAATATTGATGAATCTCCTGCATGGGAATATATTAATGGTGAAGTAATACAAAAGCCTATGCCCAAAACTCATCATAGTAGATTACAATTAAAGTTAGCCAGTGCCATAAAGTTAGTTGCTGAAGCGAGTCAAGTGGCTCTTGCTTTTCCCGAATTACGTTGTACCTTTGGTGGTCGTTCCCTGGTTGCTGATATTGCGGTTGTGTATTGGGACAAAATACCTTTAAATGATGCAGGAGAACCAGAAAATAGTGGTATTTTTTTCCCACCTGACTGGGCAATAGAAATTCTTTCCCCTAATAAAAAATTAACTAAAGTAATTGATAATATTATACACTGTTTACAATATGGTAGTCAGTTAGCTTGGTTGATTGATCCCGATGAAAAATCAATTATTGTTTTTCAACCTCAACAAACCCCTAGAATTTATAAAGCTGCTCTCTCTAATGACGAAACACCTCAAGAAACTTTACCTGTCTTGGATAAAATAGAATTAAATTTAACAGCTAATAAAATTTTTAGTTGGTTACAAATGAAGATTAAATAGTTAATTATGATTGATTACGACACAATTATTGCTACAGAATTATCATTAAGAAAACAACAAGTTAACCAGTCTCTTGAATTATTAATTGAAGGTGCAACCATACCGTTTATTGCTCGTTATCGCAAGGAAAAAACTGGATCGCTAGATGAAACTCAATTAAGAGATATTTGGGAACGTTACAATTACTTAAGCGAGTTAGAGAAGCGAAAAAAGACCATTTTAGAAGCAATTGAAAATCAAGATAAATTAACCAATGAATTACAGAAAAAAATAGAATCTTGTTTATCAAAGACAGAATTAGAAGACTTATACTTACCCTATAAACCTAAAAGAAGAACTAAAGCAACTGCTGCCAGAGAAAAAGGATTAGAGGGTTTAGCTAAGTTAATAAAATCTCTCAATCATCCTACAGCTAAACCTCAATCATTAGAAGCAATAGCAGGAGATTATATCTCAGTAGAAAAAGGAGTTCATAACATCGAAGAAGCTTTACAAGGTGCATCAGATATTTTAGCCGAAGAAGTAGCAGAAAAAGCTAATTTAAGAGCTTATTTACGCAACTATTTAGTCAAAGAAAGTGTGTTTATTTCAACCATTAAAAAAGATTACCCGGAAGGCAGTACAAAATATGAAATGTACCGTAACTTCCAGGCAAATGTGACTAAAATTGCTTCCCATAATGTTCTAGCTTTGTTTAGAGGAGAAGCAGAAAAAATTATTTCTCTTGATGTCGATTTTGATGAAAATTTTGTCCTTTCTTATTTAGAATCTCAAGAAATAGAAACAAAGAATAAACCTATAAAATCGCTTTATAAATCCATACTCAAAGATGCTTTTAATCGTCTTCTTAAACCTTCATTATTGAGAGAAATTAGAGCAGATATAAAAAAATGGGCAGATCTAGAATCAATTAAAACTTTTGAAATTAACTTAAGAGAATTACTCCTATCTTCCCCCGCAGGAATGCAACCAACTTTAGCTATTGATCCAGGGTTTCGTACCGGTTGCAAAGTCGCTGTTTTATCAGAAACAGGACAATTCTTAGAATATCAAGCTATCTTTCCTCATACTGGAGAAAGTAAACAGAAAGAAGCAAAAAACACCTTAAAAAATTTAATCACAAAATATAATATAAGGTTGATTGCTATTGGTAATGGAACCGCTTCTCGGGAAACAGATCAATTTGTAGGAGAGGTAATTAAAACATTAGAAAATAAACCAATAAAAGTTATTGTAAACGAGTCAGGTGCATCTATTTATTCAGCAAGTGATGTTGCAAGGGAGGAGTTTCCAGACTTAGATATTACTGTTAGAGGTGCTATCAGTATTGGGAGAAGATTACAAGATCCCCTAGCAGAATTAGTGAAAATTGATCCTAAATCTATTGGAGTTGGACAATATCAACACGATGTAGATCAAAAACTATTAAAAAAGAATCTAGAGGAAACAGTAGAAAGTTGTGTTAATTATGTCGGAGTCGATATCAACACTGCATCCAAACAACTATTAACCTTTGTCTCAGGAATTACACCCACTATTGCTAATAATATAGTTAATTATAGGAATAAAAACGGCAAATTTAATAATAGAAAAGAACTCCTAAAAGTTGCTAAACTAGGACCAAAAGCGTTTGAACAAGCGGCAGGTTTTTTAAGAATTAGAGTAGGAAACAACCCTTTAGATAATACTGCAGTTCATCCTGAAAGTTATTCAGTAGTAGAAACGATTATCAAACAATTAGGGGTTTCTTTAGCAGATATTAATAACATCTCTTCTCGTTTAAAATCTTTGGATTTAAACAACTTTGTAACAGATACCATTGGGTTACCAACCTTAGAAGATGTTATTACCGAATTAGAAAAACCGGGACGAGATCCCAGAGAAGAATTTAAGTATGCAACTTTCAAAGAAGGGGTAACAGAAATTAGTGATTTAAGCGAAGGGATGATCTTAGAAGGAGTCATTACCAATGTAGTAAACTTTGGTGCATTTGTTGATATTGGGGTGCATCAAGACGGATTAATTCATATTTCTCAACTAGCTAATTATTTTGTAAGTGATCCCAAAGAAGTCGTAAAAGTTGGAGAGGTTGTTAAAGTCAAAGTATTAGAAATTGATGAGAAACTAAAACGTATTAGTTTATCTATAAAAGAAGTATAATTGATAATCCTTATCCTACTTTTTATTTAGAGATAGGTTCAGAAATTGAACTTAATATACAATGGCAAAATCTAGACTAATTAAAAGTTTTTATCCAATAAAGATTACATTAAACAATATTTCGCCACAAAAACAAATAGAACAATTTTTATTCACTAAATTGAGTAATTTGGATCTAGAAAACTCCTGTAATTTTAGGAAAAGTAATAAACAGATTTCCTTGTCTCGTTTACCCACAAATCAATCTATTACCTATCGTTGTGCGATCGCTTTTCAATTATCACCTCATTTCACCCTCAGTTTTGCAGAAACTATTTTTAACACCATAAAACAACCCCTAAAGACACCATCAGACTTATGCCTAGATTTTACTTTGAAACTCCTTGATCCAGGTTGGTTAGACTTTACCCTCTGCGATCGCAGTTTATTTATTTGGTTACAATCTTGGGAAACTTTCCCTTACCCTCAGCAAAAGTACCCATCAAAATCAAAAAACCATGACAATTTGTGGATCATTCAATATAGTTATGCTCGTTGTTGTGCTTTACTACGATTAGGAGAGCAAGAAAGACTCATACAACTTAAAAATGAGCAATTTAAACCTTATCTATGGCCATTATTAACTTATCAATCGATTTCTTGGTCTAACTTAACATTAAACGAATTTGAGCGATCGCTAATTTCTCAACTTCTCACCACAGTAGATCGCTTAATTAACCAGTCGAATGTCAACGAAATAAAACTAGCACTAGCATTAAGTGAGTCTTTTCTCAATTTTGAACGTTACTGTCGCATTTTTGGAGAAATAAGCCAACAAAAACCCCAATTATCCCAGGCAAGATTAGGTTTAGTGGCGATTACACAAACGTTGCTCCAAGGGTTATGGTTATCACAAATAGAGCAACCACTTCGTAACAGATTGTAAAGGGATGTAATAAATCAAAAATAAACCTTAAGTAACATGACAAAAAATGAACCTTGCTATATATTTATATGTAGTGTGAGGAGCGAACCAGAGAAGAGAACCACGAGGAAACACGGAAACTCGTAGGTTCTCTTTCTGATCTAAGGGGAACGCACCTAAGAGCGTACCTTAGCGACGATAGCCCGATGACGAGGACTAATAGTAGTTATGGTTGGTATTTCAAACCCTGCTTTTGTTAAAGCCACTTCTACATCCAAAGCAAAATATTGATCTAAGTAAGGTTCCGTACTTTTGAGTAGGGTTAATACGTAGGGGGGCATTTTTCGATAAGCTTGGGCGGAGGGGTTCATGTCCATCATGGTGAAATATCCCCCAGGTTTGAGCAGACGACGAGCTTCTTCAAAAATTGCGATCGCTGCGGTTGTGGGTAGTTCGTGGTACAGCAAAAACGTGGAAACCAAGTCAAAAGACGCTGAAGAGAATCTTGTATCTTCCCCTGCTGCGTGTACCCAGTCAATGCAGAGTTTGCGTTGTTGACTGCGGTAATGGGCAACCGCTAAATGATACGCGGATAAATCTACTCCTGTTACTTTAGCATCGGGATACATTTCTTGTAGGGGAAAGGTACTCATCCCAACGCTACAACCGATGTCTAAAATACTTTGAGGAGTCGAAGATAGTTGCTGTCTAAGGGTAGCGTGATAATTATGTCGCAAACGAGGATCACCACTCACCCCTGCCTCTGGCCAAATACTAGCATGAACCGCGTAGGCTGCTGACTCCACTTCTAAGGCAGACTCCCAACTCAAATTACCTGTTTCATAACCATGAAACGAGCAAACATAATAATCAGGATATACTAGGTTGGGATCTTCAACCTCGGTTAGTTCCTCTTCCCAGTTGCGTTTGCTGAGTTTACGCACATTGTCTCGCCAAGGAACCCCTATTTTTTCTGCACGATTAATAATCATGTTGCGAGCTTGATGTTTTGCAAGTTTAGCTAGGGGTTTAATGGATAAGATCCCATTAATTATACGGGAAGCTACACTGGGTTTTGACTGAAAAGGGGTAACACTCATAAAATCTTCTAGATGTTGCTCGTGAAACGAACCAAGTCGCGTCGATGGTTATTCAAGAGTTTTCCTAGCCAATTTTACCATTAACCGCCCATCAAGCCGATGGAATTAATGAAAATGGAAGGAACTAAACTGAGTTCGGAGTTCGGAGTTAAGTCTTGTTTGAGGAGATAATGTTTGTTTGAGACTACTTAACTTATAGCAGTTTTCAGTTGAGTGTATCAAAATCTCGGTTTACTTCGACTTCGCTCAGTAACAGGGAGGGGTGGGGAGTGTACTTCGACTTAGCTCAGTAACAGGGAGGGGTGGGAAGTGTGGGGACTATTTTTCTCTGAATTTGTAATCTATACAAATGAAAATCGCTATTAAGGAGACACCCTGGCCAGGAAACCTCGGTATCGGAATGCTACGCAAGAAATTTCCCATAAATTTTCTTATATCGAACTCAGGTTGTTTATTTTATGCAGGGGGTGTGGGGGACGAAATGCCTCCCCCACTGGGGGGTTTGGGGGGCTAGTCCCCCAATAAAATCTATGATTCTTAGACAAGATTTTGATGAGAGAAGATATTTTATCTATTTTAACTTTCTGTTTCTATTACTGTTAATATTTTATCTTCTAAGTTGGTTAAAAATGGGCGGTCAAGTTTCCCTAATGTTTCTAGAAAATTTCTCGCCGCATCCTCTAGTTTGTTTTGGGGTATTTTTTCTAAGCGATCGCTTATTTTTTTTATTTCTTGTTGTTGCTGATATGAGTAATAAACGTCTTTTAAATTTTCAAGTTTAACTTGAATAACGCCATCCCATGTTCTTACCATGCAGGAAAAATCTAACACCTCTTGGATAATGCACCACTGACCGCTTCTTCCTTTGAGGTCAGGATTGCCCTTAATAATAATTTGAGCTACTTCACCTACACGCCAAGGGTTCGGGACTGGGCTACGTTGACGAATTTCGTCTACAATACTTCTTGTTTTACTTTTTTTTCTTCTATCTTTTATAGACTTATTAATAAGATTGTTTTCTTTTTGTATTTTTTGATTTCTATTAATTTGTGGGAGAGAGTTAAGAGATTTGCTCATGGATTAAATAGAGTCGAAAGTGAAAAATATAACTAATAGCTTTAGTTCTTTTTGAGGATGTTTTTGCATTAAATCCTTTCCCCTATTATAACACAAAAATTAATTCCAGAATTATCCAATTTCAACAGGAATATAGTTTTCATTTTCCCCAAAATTAATTGCTAATTAATGGTTTGAGTTACAGAAAATCTTATTTAGCGGTGCTTTACACAAAAATAAAAGTTTTTGTTCTTGTTGAAAAAGTTGTGGAAAATCTACCCAAGCATGGGGAAATCTCAGCAAAACAAACAAAATTACTTTCTGTAACAACAAATAAAGAAAAATGTCACACTACAAAAATTTTGTCTTTTTAATTATTATTCTTCGTTATTGATCAGTTATTGTTACTATTTACTGTTCATTACTCTTAGTTGTTCAAAAGCACTAAAATATGACACAATGATCTATAGACACTGAGAGTTAATTGTCACTGCCATTATGAATACAATTTATCCCGTTGTTTGGTCTAATAATAAAGTTTTATTAATCGATCAAACTTGTTTACCTAGTCAATATAACTTAGTAGAAATCAGTTGTTATGAAGACATGGCAAAAGCGATCAAAACCATGATTGTTCGGGGTGCGCCGGCTATTGGGGTTGCGGCTGCTTATGGAATGTATTTAGGGGCAAGAGAAATTAACATAAAAGAAAGAGAATCTTTCTTAAAAAAATTAGAAGAAGTTGCCGAAATATTACGTCAAACCCGTCCCACTGCGGTTAATCTTTTTTGGGCAATTTCTAGAATGCTAAAAATGGCTTATGAAACTATTGGCACAGTAGAAGAAATCAAAAATATTTTATTAGAAACAGCACAAAAAATTCAATCAGAAGACTTACAAACTTGTCAAGATATTGGTAAAAATAGTTTACAAATATTACCATCCAATCCACAAAAATTAAGCATCCTAACCCATTGTAACGCAGGAGCATTAGCCACAGCAGGTTATGGAACAGCATTAGGGGTTATTCGTTCTGTATGGACCACAGGAAGACTAAAAAGGGTTTATGCTGATGAAACTAGACCCCGTTTACAAGGGGCAAAATTAACAGCTTGGGAGTGCGTTCAAGAAAAAATTCCTGTTACTGTAATTAGTGATAATATGGCAGCCCATTGTATGCAAAAAGGACTAATTGATTTGGTGGTTGTGGGTGCGGACAGAATCTCAGCAAATGGTGATGCCGCCAACAAAATAGGCACCTATGGAGTAGCGGTTATTGCTAAAATGCACAACATTCCTTTTTACGTTGCAGCCCCCCTTTCTACGGTAGATTTTAGTTTGGAAAGTGGAGATTTAATCCCCATCGAAGAACGAGATCCTGCAGAACTTTATCAAATAGGAAATACGGTTATTTATCCCGATGGGGTTGACTATTATAATCCTGCTTTCGATGTTACCCCTGCTCATTTAATTACAGGAATTATTACCGAACAAAAGACCGTTAAACCCGAAGAATTAATTAGCTTGAAACCAGCATTATCTTATCATTAAAAGAACAGTAACAACTAACCTAAGTTCGGTGTTGGGAGTTAAGTTTTTTAACGAGATAAAATGAAAACTTAAATCGGAAATCGTTTCAATAAAACGATCGCTTCTTTGGCTGTTTTTATTAAAGAACCAGAAATCCCTGGAGTTTGGGGAATTTGCCAAAGCAGATCAACAGTTCTTCTGAGCAAACGAACTAAGTCACCTTCGTCTAAACTGGTATTTTCGCAAAGTTCTTGCCAGTCCCCCCCTAAAGCCCATTGTTCCACCAATCCCATTAATTCTAACTCTAACCACACAGGAATAGTAATTTGATAGCGTCGTTGGGTTTGGTTCAAGAGACGACGCATTTCCCCAATACTCACCCCATTTTCAGGGGAATCTTTAAAGAGACTCAAAACTTCAGGAGAGGGTAAATAGTTAGTCCAGGTATCGGGGCGCAGGGTTTCGGTAATGATAGCACTCACCGCAGCCGCTAGTTGATGGGGTTCGAGATTATTTAAAACCCCCGATATAAAAACCATCCCTAACCACAACTCATTTTCTCCACGCATGGTGGCAGCCGCTTGACCTAGGACTGTTGGGGTGTAATTATCCAAAGCATCAAATTCTCGCAGAATTTCGATTAAATTGAGGAATTCTTGCCAGTAGTAAGATTGATTAGATTGCAATTTCTGAAATTTAATTTGTCGGTTGTGGAGTTGTTCTCGTAACTCTAAGCGTCGATGGTGGAACTTGAATAAACGTTTAAAATTTTGACTTCGGGTCAAAGGATGGTCTTCCAGTAAGCTTTGCACCTTATGGATACGTTTTTGTTGTTCCACCACTTCTGGTGGGGTGATTCTCCCAAAAGCCCGATCGCTCATTTGACTAGTGATTTCCTCGGAGATTTGATCCCCTTTCGGACCTTTCCCCAGAGATAGCTGTTTGAGGTTTGGCAGGGTTAAATCATCTACAAAAGACAAGGGCAAAGAAGCCCCGTAAAAATCGACGATATCTCCTTTTTTAACCAAGTACCAGTGGTTGTTGTCTCCTAAACACAATAAATCTAAACCTTGTCCCGATCCTGGAACCATAGCTACAATGGTTGCCAATTGGGGAGTAGATGTTCTTATGCGTTTCCCTTTTAAGTAAACTAGATCACCGATATTTAATTGACCTAATTGCCCTGAAATTTCTTTTTTGCGCTGTTCTTCTGCTTGATCTTCGAGAATTTTTAGCAGTCTTTTTTCTTCTTTTAATCGAGCTTTTAATTTTTCATACTCTAATATATCTCTTTCTTGTATTCCCCCTAATTCGATATCTAGTTTAGCTAATTCTGTACTCAAACTTGCGATCGCCTGTTGTTCGGGTTCTAGTTTTAGTTGGGCTAAATATTCGGCGAAACTTCTTTCTAGTAAGTCCTTAGCTTCTTGTATGGTGTGTTTTTGCAACAGGTTTAAAACCATACCATAAGAAGGAGTAAAACAACTCCTCAAGGGTTCTGATCCTGCGGTAGCTAGATAGGCAGCTTCGGTTGCACCTTCAAAGGGGGTTTGAATAGCCACTACATACCCTACTTCATCCATCCCTCTTCGTCCAGCCCGTCCAGCGATTTGTAGGAATTCTGAGGGACTTAACATACTATGTCCGGTATCGGTTCGTTTGGACAAAGCAGAGATAACTGTAGTTCTTGCCGGCATATTGATCCCTGCTGATAAGGTAGCTGTTGCAAACACCACCTTAACCAAACCAACTTCAAACAGTTGTTCTACTAATTCTTTCCACAGGGGTAAAATACCAGCATGGTGTGCTGCAATACCTCTGGTTAGGGGTTCTAGTTGTTCTCCTCGCACCAACTGACACAAATCCGCTAGAATCTGGAAAAGATGGATTTTACTTTCTTCGTCACTGGCTAAATAGGAAAATAGAGATGACTCAGGGGAGAGGGTGGTTACAAAGTCTTTGAGGGTGTCGTATAGAGGAGGGTTCTCTGTGGACACTGCCTCGAGAAGACTATCTCGTAAACTAGGATTTTTCGATAAGAAGAAGGTTAGTAGATTGTATTGTAGGGAGTGAGCTTCTTCAGGGGATACCAATACCACTCCTTCTAACTTTTGAACCGCGCGATCGCATTCTCTACGACTAAAAATTACGTAAATAGCCGGTAGTAAGTTCTTTTCATAGAGTTGTTTTGTCACCATCATCGGGGTAGGACATTCACTCCGTTTAACCCGTTTGCGTTTGTTGCGGTTTCCTTTGGGTTTGAGGCGAGGGTTGAGGGCGGTTTGTTGTTGGTTCAGCAGGGGATAAATGCCGTTCTTTTGACTGAAATAAAATCGCAGGGGAACGGGGCGAAAATCCGAGTTAACCAGTTGACAGAGACTAAGAGGGGTTTTATTCTTGCCGGCGTTTGGTGCCGTTTTTCTGACTTGATTAATCCACTCGGTTAATTCTTCCGGGTTACCTATGGTGGCGGAGAGGGCAACCAGTTGAATACCGGGAGAACAGTATATAATCGACTCTTCCCATACAGTTCCCCTACCCCGATTACTAATGTAATGGCATTCGTCTAGGATAACTGTGGCTACATTTTCCAATGACGTTCCCACTTGACCAATAGGGGTTTCGTAGAGCATATTACGAAAAATCTCTGTCGTCATCACCACAATGGAAGCGTCGGCATGAATGACCGTATCCCCCGTAATTAAACCCACCATCCCTTCTTTGACACCTTCTTCTGTGGTGGCAAATTTATCCTGGAAATCTCTGAATTTTTGATTAGATAAAGCTTTGAGAGGGGTGGTGTAGAAAACCCGTTTTCCCAGGTTTAAAGCCCTATAGATGGCAAATTCTCCGATCACCGTCTTCCCCGAACCAGTGGGGGCGCAGACAACCACGGAGTCCCCCTCATTCAACGCTACAATCGCTTGCTCTTGAAAGGGATCAAGTTGAAAGGGGAATAGTTCTTGAATTTTGAGGTCAAAAGATTTTACTGGCTGTTTCACTCAAGTTTACACATTAATGTTAGGGTTTAAACCTTTTTAGTTAAGATATTAATGATAACAATTTTTTACGGGTATTAGGCCAAGACCTTGCAAAAATTTTAATTTTACTTTACAATTAAGGTAGGGATAAATCACATCAATATCGATTCAGATTGCGCCGAGAAAAAGAGAAACTGCGAACAAGATTTGAAACTAAGTTGCCTCTGTTAATTTACTTCACCATATCTATACACAACAAATAAATAAGAGATAGCTAAACATGACAACCAAGAAAAAAGTTGATACAGTTCGCCATTATCTTCAATCCATAGGTAAAACCCCTTTACTCTCTAGTGATGAGGAACTCAGGCTTGCTGAAGAAATTCAGGAGATGCTACCTCTATTAGACAAAAAACAACTTAACAAAGAAGAGAAAAAAATTGTCGCTAGAGGACAAAAAGCTAGGGAGCGTATGATCGAAGCAAATTTGCGGCTGGTCGTCTCTATCGCTAAGAAATACCTCAATTCCGGCTTATCTTTACTAGACTTAATTCAGGAGGGAAGTCTAGGATTAATTAGGGGAGTAGAAAAGTTTGATCCCGCCCGTGGTTACAAGTTTTCTACCTATGCTTACTGGTGGATAAGGCAAGGAATAACTCGGGCTATAGCAGAACAAAGCCGTACTATTCGTTTACCTATTCATATTAACGAAAACCTTAACAAGTATCGTAAATCTATTAGAGAATTGACCCTAAAATTGGGTCGGAAACCGACCCAAAAAGAAATTGCCGAGAATATGGAAATTTCCGTTGACAAGTTACAGTTTCTTCAGCAAGCAGCCTTTAAAACTAAATCCCGTAGTTTGAACGTTGTCATCGACGAAAACAATACCGAGTTAGGGCAACTATTACCAGATGAAGAGAGTTTATCTCCCAGTGATTTTATTAAGCAAGAAGAAAAAGTTTCTCAAATAAGCCATCTCTTAGAGAGTTTATCTCCAAGACAGAAAGAAGTTATTATTCTTCGTTTTGGTTTACGAGACGGTAAACAAATGAGTTACAAAGCCATTGGAGAAAAATGCGGAATTAGCCACGAAAGAGCCCGTCAAATATACAGTCGTGCTTTGAAAATTTTAAGAAAACAAACAAGAGAAGTAGAAAAACTTGCGGGCTAAAAAGTCCTACTTCTATCCAATTTTTAGGGGGTATATTTGGGTATCATGATATACTTTACTATAAAGACTTTCTCCCTAAACAGCTAATATGGTTTTTCTTCCTGCTGAAGCAAAAAAGTTAACTGAAAAAACGTCTATTGATTTAGTTAGCAAAATAAAGTTTGAGGATATTGTAACCTCTTTATCTCCTCAACCCGTATCTACAAGTCATACTGCTCAAGGGGAAAAAGATACACCTATTTTGCTGTTGCATGGTTTTGATAGTTCCTTGTTGGAATATCGTCGCCTTTTGCCTATCTTGTCTCAATTTCATATAACTTGGGCTGTAGATTTATTAGGCTTTGGCTTTACGGAAAGAAGCGAAGATTTATTATTTAGTCCAGAAAGCATCAAAACTCATCTGTATTATACCTGGAAAACTTTAATCAAAGAACCTGTTATTTTAGTAGGTGCTTCTATGGGAGGTGCAACCGCTATTGACTTCACACTAACTTATCCAGAAACAGTTAATAAGTTAGTCTTAATAGATAGCGCAGGGTTAGCCGCACCGCCGAAAATAGGGAAATTTATGTTTCCTCCTTTAGACTATTTATCAACAGCTTTTTTGCGTAACCTTAAGGTGAGACAAAAGATTAGTGAATCTGCTTATTATAATAAAAGCTTTGCCAGTCAAGATGCTCAACTTTGTGCTGCGTTGCACCTTCAATGTGAACAATGGAGTCAAGCTTTAATTTCTTTCACCAAAAGTGGGGGTTATGGTTCTTTTAAAGAAGAAATTGTTAATATTGGGCAACCCACTACTATTATTTGGGGAGAAAACGATAAAATTTTAGGAACAAAAGATGCTAATAAATTTAAGGAGTTAATTCCTGACAGTAAACTAATTTGGATTCCAGAATGTGGTCATGTTCCCCATTTAGAGAAAGCAGAATTAACAGCTAATGCTATTCTCAATCATTGAATTTAATTTATTATCAAAATATCAATACAAAAATATTATCACACAAGACAAGTTGTTGCAACAAGCAAACTTATGTAGAGAAATATTAACTTTATAGTTTATGTTATTCATAAAGAGTCAATCTAGAAATAGATATTAAAAATTCCCAGAAAACAACATTAGCCTTGGTGTGGTAGCAGCACACTAAGAAAGGATAATTATGATTGTACAAAATTAAAGGGAATTAGGAGGAAACATGGGTATCGCCACAATCAACCCAGCAACGGGAGAAACCATTAAAATCTTTGAGCCGCTTACAGCAGAAGAGATTGACCTAAAACTTGCTTTAGCAGAAAGCACCTTTAAAAAGTATCGTAAAATTTCCCTTGAACAAAAGAGTCAGTGGTTAAATAAAGCGGCTGATATTTTGGAACGAGATCAAGTGAAATTAGGGGAAATCATGACCCTAGAAATGGGTAAACCTATTAAAAGTGCGATCGCAGAAGCCAAAAAGTGCGCCTTAGTTTGTCGTTATTACGCAGAAAATGCTGCTGATTTTCTTAAAGATGTAGAAGCACAAACCGATGCCAGTCGCAGCTTTATTCGTTATCAACCTTTAGGGGTTATTCTAGCGGTAATGCCCTGGAATTTTCCTCTCTGGCAGGTGTTTCGCTTTGCAGCCCCTGCTTTAATGGCAGGTAATGTAGGTATTCTCAAACACGCTTCTAACGTCCCTCAATGCGCCCTAGCTGTTGAAGCCATTATTACAGAAGCAGGGTTCCCTCAAGGTAGTTTTCAAACCCTCCTCATTGGCGCATCTCAAGTAGAATCCATCATAAACGATCCTAGAGTTAAAGCAGCTACTTTAACGGGAAGCGAACCTGCTGGTGCAAGCTTAGCCGCAGCTGCTGGCAAACAAATCAAGAAAACAGTCTTAGAATTAGGAGGCAGTGATCCATTTATTGTCCTAGAAAGTGCTGACATTGAAGCAGCCGCCACTACTGCTGTAAAAGCCAGGATGCTAAACAACGGTCAATCTTGTATTGCAGCTAAACGGTTTATTTTAGCCGAGTCCATCGCCGATCAATTTCAATCTTTACTAGTAGAAAAATTTAAAGCCCTGAAAGTGGGTGACCCCATGAACGAAGCTACAGACATCGGACCCTTGGCTAATGAGTCGATGTTATTAGAAATAGATCAACAAGTGAAAGAAACTGTCACAAAAGGGGGCAAAATATTATTAGGGGGTCACGTTATTGGCCAAGGGTCAGGTTACTTTTATTCCCCTACCATTTTGACAGACATTCCCGTAGAGTCTCCTGGATATCACGACGAATTCTTCGGTCCAGTTGCTTTACTCTTCCGAGTTAAGACTATGGACGAAGCCATCGAACTAGCTAATGATACCATCTTTGGATTAGGAGCTAGTGCCTGGACTAATGATGCCACCGAACAAGATCGACTGATCGAAGAGATCGAAGCCGGATGCGTTTTTATCAATGGGATGGTCAAATCTGACCCCCGCATACCCTTCGGGGGCATCAAGAGATCAGGTTACGGACGAGAATTGAGTAGAGAAGGGATGCAGGAATTTCTCAATGTCAAAACTGTGTGGGTCAAGTGAGAAACTCATCATAAAGAGTGGTTTTTGTCAAGGATCTTCCGTTAAATTAAACTAAGAACAATTTGATAATCCATCCTAAACTCCCGGGAAAGTCTGGACAACAGGATTTCGGGAGTCCCTATTGACTAATTCAGTATAAGGAAAAAACTTACATGGGGGAAATGAACACAGCCGAATTATTGGTTAAATGCCTTGAAAACGAAGGGGTACAGTACATTTTTGGTCTCCCAGGGGAAGAAAACTTACATATTCTTGAAGCCCTGCAAGACTCTTCTATTCAATTTATCACCACCCGTCACGAACAAGGGGCAGCCTTTATGGCTGATGTTTATGGACGACTAACAGGAAAAGCAGGTGTCTGCTTATCCACCCTCGGACCAGGGGCAACCAATTTGATGACAGGAGTTGCCGATGCCAACCTAGATGGGGCGGCCCTAGTAGCCATCACAGGACAAGTGGGAACCGACAGAATGCACATCGAGTCTCATCAATACTTGGACTTAGTGGCTATGTTTGCCCCAGTAACAAAATGGAACAAACAGATCGTTCGTCCCAGTATTACCCCAGAAGTTACTCGTAAAGCCTTTAAACTAGCTCAAAGCGAGAAACCAGGGGCAGTTCATATCGATTTACCGGAAAACATCGCAGACATGCCCGCGGACGGTCAACCCTTAGAAAGGGACGACCAAGAAAAAAGCTACGCCTCTTATCGTAGTTTAAACACTGCGGCCATGGCCATTTCTAAAGCGAAAAATCCCTTGATTTTGGTAGGAAATGGTACCATTCGCTCCCACGCCAGTGAGGCATTAACCGAGTTTGCCACCACTTTAAACATTCCTGTGGCTAACACTTTTATGGGTAAGGGAGCAGTCCCCTACACCCATCCCCTATCTCTATGGACCGTAGGTTTACAACAACGAGACCTTATTGCTTGCGCCTTTGAACAAAGCGATCTCGTTATCGCGGTGGGGTACGATTTAATCGAATATTCTCCCAAGAAGTGGAACCCCGAGGGAAAGATCCCCATTATTCATATTGGGAGGACTCCTGCTGAAATCGATAGCAGTTACATTCCTTTAGTGGAAGTGGTGGGGGACATTTCTGATTCCCTGATAGATATTTTAAAACGGGCTGATCGCCAAGGGAAATCCCCATCTATTGCCACTGGGTTACGCAGTGATTTGGTGAGGGAATACGAAAAATATGCCCACGATGAAGGATTCCCTATCAAACCGCAAAAAATAATCTATGATCTTCGTCAGGTCATGGGACCAGAAGATATCGTCATTTCCGATGTGGGGGCCCATAAAATGTGGATGGCCCGTCATTATCACTGCGATACTCCCAATACTTGTCTTATTTCCAACGGGTTTGCAGCCATGGGTATTGCTATTCCTGGAGCCATTGCAGCTAAGTTAGTGGCCCCAGACAAGAGAGTAGTTGCAGTAACCGGAGACGGTGGTTTTATGATGAACTGTCAAGAGTTAGAAACGGCTTTACGTACCAATACTCCTTTTGTTACCCTAATTTTCAATGACAATGGCTACGGTCTAATTGAATGGAAGCAAATCAATCAATTTGGAAAATCCTCTTTTATTAAGTTTACCAATCCAGATTTTGTTAAATTTGCCGAAAGTATGGGATTAAAAGGGTATAGAGTAGAATCGGCGGATGATTTAATTCCTACTTTAAAAACTGCTTTAGAACAAGATGTTCCAGCAGTAATCGATTGTCCAGTTGATTATGGAGAAAACATCCGCTTCTCCCAACAATCTGGGGATTTAAGTTGTCAGATTTGGGAGTAAAATTCTAACATCAGGGTGGGCATTGCCCACCTTATTTGTTGGTAATCTCAGACCCGTGATCTACAAATATGCTTAGATCAAATCGGGTGATTCCAGGGATAATTCAAGTTGCCGTGTTCCTTTATAATAAGTCATAAGATCACTATCATAGATGGGTTATGGATTTTAGCAGAATGTCTACTACACAAAACGAACAACAACTGGAAAAAAGCATAGAAACCCCCGAAGTTGAATCAACACATAACACTGCTGAGACTGCTGAGACAGAAACCACAGCAACAACAACGGTGACTTCTACCGAAGAGACAACCCCCCAACAGGAAGTAGAAACCACTGTTTCCGAAACCTCTCCACAAGAAGATTCCTCGGAAAGCACTATCACTGCTCTTAAAGAACAAATAGAAGCCCTACAAACTAAGCTACAAGAGCAAGCACAGCAGTACGATCTCCTGAAAAACAGTCACATCCGTCTAACGGCCGAATTCGACAATTATCGTAAACGTACCGCTAAAGAAAAACAAGACTTAGAAACCATCGTCAAACGTAACACTATCGGAGAAATATTATCCGTAGTAGATAACTTTGAAAGAGCTCGCAACAGCATTAACCCCGCTAACGATGGGGAAGCAGTCATTCACAAAAGCTATCAAGGGGTTTACAAAAATCTAGTTGATAGTCTCAAACGCTTGGGAGTTAGTCCCATGCGCCCGGAAGGTCAACCTTTTGATCCCCTTTACCACGAAGCTATGTTACGGGAATATACCGATGAATACTCGGAAGGAACGGTTATAGAAGAATTGATGCGCGGTTATATGCTAGGAGACCAGGTTCTACGTCATGCTATGGTTAAAGTGGCTGCCCCAAAACCACCAGAGTCCTCAGAGAATCCCGAGAGTTCTACCTCAGATGAAACCCCCTCAGAAGAATAAATTAAGTAACTATCCCTAAAGTTCTGGGGAAATTAGTGGGTACTATGAAAATGAAGGAGAAAGGTCACAGGGACAATAGTGCCAGAAGTGGCATAATTGACCACAAGGGTTAAATTCCCTAAAGCTAGATGTTAATTCTGCTGTCCTTCTCAATACCCCTGTGACTCTTAACCGATTCAACGATTAATAAGCCGTTTAACAAATTCAGTCCTATGGGAAAAGTCATTGGCATTGACCTTGGAACTACAAACAGTTGTGTTGCCGTTTTAGAAGGGGGCAAGTCCATTGTTATCCCTAGTGCGGAGGGTGGGCGGACAACCCCTAGTATTGTTGCTTTTGCCAAGAACAATCAGCGTTTAGTGGGGCAGCTAGCCAAACGGCAAGCAGTCACCAATGCGGAAAATACTATCTACAGCATTAAACGGTTCATCGGGCGACGTTGGGCTGAAACCACCGAAGAACGCTCGCGAGTTCCCTATCAGTGTGTTACGGGGCGCGAGGATATGGTTAATGTGGAAATTCGTGGGCAACATTACACCGCCCAAGAGATTTCCTCTATGGTTTTACAAAAATTAAAAAAGGATGCAGAAAACTACTTGGGAGAGTCGGTTAACGAAGTGGTCATTACAGTTCCCGCCTATTTTACCGATGCCCAGCGACAAGCCACCAAAGATGCAGGAATCATCGCTGGTCTAGATGTTTGCAGAATCATCAATGAACCTACAGCAGCCGCCCTGGCTTACGGTTTAGACAAACAAGACGAAGAACAATACATCCTTGTCTTTGATTTGGGGGGCGGAACCTTTGATGTCTCCATCTTACAACTGGGGAATGGGGTGTTTGAGGTGAAGGCTACCGCCGGCAATAATCATCTGGGGGGAGATGACTTCGACAACGCTGTTCTGGACTGGATGGTGAAGGATTTCAAACAAACGGAGAACATCGATCTCGGTGAAGATAAAATGGCTTTACAGCGACTCAGAGAAGCCGCAGAAAAAGCTAAGGTAGAACTCTCTACAATGTTGACCACCTCCATTAATCTCCCCTTTATCACCGCTGACGATAGCGGCCCCAAACACCTAGAAACAGAATTGACTCGCGCCCAGTTTGAAGAGTTAACCAAGGATTTAACCCAAGCTACCCGACAACCCTTGATGCAAGCTCTCAATGATTGCGAACTGGAAGCCGAATCCTTAGAAAAGGTGGTTTTGGTGGGAGGATCTACGAGAATGCCAGCTATTCACCGCGTTATTCAACAGGTTTTTCCCAATAGTCAGATGGAGAGATCCATTAACCCGGATGAGGCGGTGGCCTTGGGGGCGGCTATTCAGGGGGGTGTGTTAGGGGGTGAAGTGAAAGATGTCTTATTGTTGGATGTCACCCCTTTGTCTCTGGGTATCGAAACCCTGGGGGAAGTTTTTACAAAAATTATTGAGCGCAACACCACTATTCCCACTAGCAAATCTCAGGTATTTTCTACGGCTACCGATGGTCAAACTTCTGTAGAAATCCATGTTTTACAGGGAGAAAGAGCTATGGCGAAGGATAATCGTAGTTTAGGAAAATGTCTTTTAGCCGGCATCCCTCCTGCACCAAGAGGAATACCACAAATCGAGGTTAGTTTTGAAATCGATGTCAACGGCATTCTGAAAGTGGCAGCCCAAGATCAAGGAACAGGGAAAGAGCAAAGTATTGTTATTAGCCATACGGGAGGGTTGAAATCTACTGAAATTGAGAAAATGCAAAAAGAGGCTCATCAACACGCTGAAGAAGATCGTCGTCAGATGGAGATGATCGAAGTGAAAAATCAAGCAGATAGTTTATTTCATACTTATCAAATCACCCTCGATGAAAATGGTGATGTGATTAGCGAGGATATAAAAGTTAGAGCCAAACAGAAAAAAGAACAACTCGAAGCGGCTTTAACCAATTCTGGCCTCAGTTTAGACAGGTTAAAAGCTTATGTAGATGATTTCAGGCAAGTCATTCTCACCATAGGTACAGAAGTTTATCAACGGGGGAATACTAACGGTAAGGAGTCCCATAATGCCTTTGCTGAAACTTTAGGAGAAGCTGTAACTGTTCCTGTGCCTTCCCCACCGAAAACCCCTGTAACAACTTCTTCTCTCGAATCAACAGTATCCTATCAAGGGACTACCTCTGTGGACATGGAATCTTTGGCAGAGTTTAACAGTCTTGAGGATATTGATGTGGAAAACTTGGAAGTAACGTTCAGTTTTGACGATGACGAAACTATTTCTAACGATTATGAAGCAGTGGATTAGTATTCTTTAATCAATCTTAAAAATATTCTAGTTTGCCCACTCTAAAAAGTTATATCCAAGGTAGACTGTCCATTAATTTTTCAACACTGGTAAATGAGGCAATTAAGCCAGCAGTAATTGATGATACTGCGATACCAATTATACCCTGAACAATTGAAGGATTACTATGAGCAAAAATTGAATAAGACCAGTAAAGCAAAGCTAAAAAGATTCCTACCGATGCACCAGCAAAAAAACGTTTGACTAGCTTGAAAGAAGGTGATGTTTCAGAAGATTGCTGACTCATTATTTGACTCTAATCTTGACTTAAGGTGGAGTGGACAGATGCCTAAATACTATATTAGCTGAAACCCTTTTACAAAATGAAATCAGTTGAGAGAAAATTAGACTGATGTTCTCTAATCATTTCACTTATTAGTCGCTTGTTAAGATCGAGTTCTTTGGCTGCTACCAAAGTACGGATGGAAAAAGCTCGCAAAGCATCGTGTACCGATAAGGTTCCCTCTGCTGAGTCTTTTCTTCCTGTAAAGGGAAACGTATCAGGACCCCTTTGACATTGACTGTTAAGATTAACCCGACACACTTGATTTACTAAGGGATCGTATCTTCTCAAAAAGCCAGGGGTCACTCGCGGCGAAAACTTAGGCCAAACATAGAGAAATATTTTCGGCGAGAGGACACTGGCTT
>NZ_JARVCN010000120.1:0-9664 GCF_038442745.1 Crocosphaera sp. Alani8 | reverse complement strand
CTTTGTCCCCTAACTTTCGGCGAGTCCCCCCAGACTTTTTGAGAAGCTTCTACTTAAGCTAATTGCCATGAATAAACCTAAGATGAGTTGACCAGTTAAAAACCGTTGTAAATTCTTTTCTAATGTGCTGGTTAAAACACCACGAACTTGAGGTGAGAAAAAGCTTATTATCCCTTTCCAAATCTTTTCTCCGTCCAATAGCATATAAAAGGAAATAACAATAACCACAATTAAATCTATAAACCAATTAAAAGTCACCAATACTAAACCAAATCCAGTAGAAGCAATATCCTGGGTTTTCTCTTGTATTTTGGTTAATATTTGATAGGTTAAAAACTCTATATCGATTGGCAAATTCTTTCCATTAATTAATGTTTGTAAGGTTATTAATTGTTCTTGCCCTTCTTGTAATAGCATTGGTAATTTAGTGATTAATTGCTTTCCCTGATTAACCACAGGAGGAAGTAACGTAATTCCCAAGAAAATAATAATTAAAATTGCTCCTAAATACACTAATGTAGCAGCCAAGGAACGTGGCAAAATTTTTTTCAAACCTCTTACGGGATAGTTGAGTAAGAAAGCAATCAAAGAAGCAGTTAAAGTCAAACTAATTAAGCCTCCAATATAACTTAACGTTTTGACTGTTAACCAACCTGTTACTAAAATAAGCAACCAAGTGATAAGTATTTTTTGCGTTCGGGAAAATGAAGGATTCATGAGCCAGTTTTAATTAGGAAAGATAAAAAAATTATGATGACAAATTAGTTACTAAGGGTGTGGGATAAGCATTAAAGTTAGCTTTTTTTAAAGCCTCAATCACTAATTTATCATTGTGTACCCAGTAGTCTTCTCCTAAGCGAATTAATTGGCGATTATCTCCATTATTAATGATAGCGATTACTGGAACTTTTGCTTGATTCTTCTTTCCAGAATATTCCTGTAGAATGCCTTTCAAGCTATGATAGGAAACTTGATTTACAGCTTGCTCAATACTCAAATTTACCATCACCATTCTCACGGTTTCTACCGATTCAGCATCGTCTACAATTAGCTGAACTTTATCATCTCTGTAGTCAATTTTTCCCCAAACAATGAGACGAGCATCTTCAATCAAAATTTCCCGAATTCTTTTGTAACTTTCAGGAAAACAGACCCCTTCCACCTGTGCTGAACCATCTTCTAGGACTAAAAAAGCCATAGCATCTCCTTTTTTAGTCGTGTATTGTTTTACCTCGTTAACCATAATAACAGCACTAACTCTGGTTTTCGCTTTCTGTTCTGCGACTTCATTTAAGTTAATAGGTGATAATATTTTAGCTGCTTTTTTGACTGCTGTTAAAGGATGTTCAGAAACATAAAATCCCAAATGTTCTTTTTCTAATTTTAATTTATCTTGTAATGAGTAATCTTCTACGTTAGAACTGCTAGGTGCTTGTTGAAAGTCTTGTTTTGATTCTGTTTTTTTTGTACTATCAGTACTCATTAAGTCAAAAATATTTAATTGGCCGCTTTGTTTGTCTTTCATTCTTTTTTGCGCCCAAGGAATTACTAATTCTAAGTCGTTAATTAGTTGTTTTCGATTGGTATTAATTGAGTCAAATGCTCCAGCATAGATTAGAGTCTCTAATGCTCTTTTATTTACAGAACGCAGGTCAACACGACAGCAAAAGTCTGCCAAAGATTGAAAATTTCCCTCTACTTCTTCTCTCGCTTTTAAAATGTTATCAATGGCACCTTCTCCCAGGTTTCTAACTGCAGAAAAACCGAAAAGTATTTGTTTGTCTATAGGAGTAAAATCTTTTTGGGAACGGTTGATGTCTGGTGGTAAAACATCGATCCCCATTTTTTGACAGTTTTCTCTATATTTCTCTACCTTATCTTGATTATCGCTGCTCGCCGTTAGTAAAGCAGTCATATATTCCACAGGATAATTAGCTTTTAAATAAGCAGTTTGATAAGTAACATAAGCATAAGCTGTAGAGTGAGATTTATTAAAACAATTAGAAGCAATTAAACCATTGTTGAGTAAAAAATTATGATCTTTTTCGACTCCGACATCATAAACTTTTTGTACTCCTAACGAACGCCGTGTAATAACTTTTACCATAATTGTTTTATCAAAGATATTTTTAAAAAGTTAATAAATTTGGTAGAAAAACTTCTCTAAATATGATCATAATTCACTACTTTTTTCTAGTTATTTTTACATATTTATTGACCAAAGATACTGCTATTGTAACACTATTTTTTGTTGCCCTGAGTTCGATATAAGGAAATTTATAGAAAATCTATCAAGTTCAGCCATCTTAAATAGCTATCATTTCGTGCAAAAAGATTTAACTCCGAATTCCGAACTCACGTTGTTGGTATTTAATTTCCTTACAATAATTGTCAACAAACCGTGAAAATATATCTTTCAATTAAATTAATACAACTCATATCTAAGCAAAGTACAAGGTAGAGAACCGTTATACAGTGGAATACGTCCTGATGTTCTCAAGCCAATTTTTTTAGTTAGTTCTTTATTCCCACTCAAAATATATGCTGTCCAACCTTTAAAACGCTGTTTCATTACATCTCCTAATAGTTTGTATAGTGATCCCAATTCTTGAGTATTACCTATTCGTTTACCATAAGGAGGATTACAAAGAATAATACCATTATCCGTAGGGGGTTCAAGGTTTTCTAGAGTGACTTGATTCAATTTAAGATGATGATTAACATCACATTTTTTTGCATTTATAGTTGCTTGTCTTACCATTTCAATGTTGCGATCGCTGCCAAAAATCGGAGCATCAAGTTCGTGTTTTTGTTGTTGAATTGCGTCATCAATTATTCTGTCACATAAGTCCGCATCAAAGTCTTGCCAATGTTCAAAATTAAAACGATTTCTGGACAAACCTGGGGCAACATTTAAGCTTTTCAAAGTAGCTTCGATAGGTAGGATTCCTGAACCGCACATAGGGTCTAAAAAAGGCGTATCTGGTGTCCAGTTAACCATCTCTAATAAGGCAGCAGCTAAGCTTTCTTTCAGTGGTGCAACTCCCATAGCTGGACGATATCCTCTTCTATGTAAACTGTCTCCTGAACTGTCTAAACTCAGGATACATTGATTCTCATAGATGTGAGCATTGATCAAAATATCGGGATTTTTTACGTCAATATTTGAACGTCTATTATAACGATCTCTTTGTTGATCTACGATCGCATTTTTAATTTGTAAAGAAGTAAAATGAGTATGGTTTAATTCTGGATTTCTCCCTGTACAGTTAACTGCAAAAGTTTGATCAATTTGTATATGTTCTGACCAATCTATTTTTTTAGTATTTTTGTATAATTCTTCTGCATTGTTACTTTTTATGGTGCTAATAGGAACTAAAACTCGGAAGATAATTCTTGACCAGATATTTACTTTATATAATAAAGCTCTATCTCCTTCAAAATACACTCCTGTAAAGTCAGTAGTAACATTTTTTGCTCCTAAGTTTTCTAATTCTTTTGTGGCAACCTCTTCTAACCCTCTGGCAACTGTAGCAAAGTATTGATTAGTCATTATCAAGTAAAAGTATTTTCTGCAGTATGGCGAATACCTAGAATATAAACCATATCGTCTCTAATTGTAAGAAGAACTTGATAAATATTTTTACTTTTTTATAAAGGTGTTATCTTGCGTCCTTGGAAAAAATGTTATTTTCTATAGTTATGGCGCAGCGTTAGGGAATTTTTGATAGTTTTACATTTGATAATAGTCTCAACTATATTTTTGGGAATATATTGTTTTCAATTAGTCCATTACTATAATTAAAAATCTAACAACAGAACTATTACGCTGTTGTAATTAATCTAGTTTTAAATTAGCGAATTCTCATTGATAGATAATTTAGTACGAAGCACAGCTTTAAACACAGGGGCAAAAAATCTGTATATCAAGATTAAAGAGAACCAGAAAAATATAATATATAAAGTCTTCTGTAGTTGACTGATTTTTCTTAATAGATTACTAAAAATACTTGTTGAGCTAACTGCTGACAGATTAAAGTACGGTTTGTTTTCAATTACTTCTGACTGTTTAATAGTAGAAAAAAACATTTTAATTTTATTTATTAATTATTAGCAAGATCGTAACATACAAACAATCAAATATACTGTCATCTCTAGTAATTAATATCACAATGAATAGTGATTTTGATCACAGACAAAAAAGTAGCAATGTGGGTATGAAAATAGTTTAATCGTTTGAAATATATAGAAATTTAGTTAAGTTTGACTGTTAAAACTAACTTTTTACAAATTTTCATATCATTAATATCTGGTTATTTGGCAAATTTTTTTGTATTTTTTAAACTTATAAGTAATTTTTGGGAACTATGATCACAATGAGAGTAAGCAAACGATAAATTATGCTAAAAAAAATAACAAAATTATTTCTAACCACTGTTGTAGCGATCGCCGCTATCAACACCATTGAAACACCAAAGTTGTCTAACAGTTGGTTAACAGTTCAAACATCAGCACAAGCAAGAAGTAGTGGGGGACGCAGTGGAGGAGGATCATTCCGTGGTGGTTCTTCTTCTGGAAGTTCATCGGGATCGAAGTCTAAAAAACCTTCCTCTACTCCTAATCGTTCTTATGATAATTCTCCTAGTTATCCCCGTGATAATTCTCCGAGATATCATAATAATTCTTCGCGTTCGGAAAGCAATTACAGTCATGTCAGAAGTCATAATAATGGTGGGAAATTGTTTAGCATTTTAGTTTTATTGATCTTTTTTGGAGTAGGAGGACTTATTCTTTTTACGGTCATTTCCTATAGTTTAAAGTCTACTTCAGGAACTGGTAATGGAGGGAATAATAATCGTTTCTCTAATCGAGAAATAAATAATGATATTGTTACCATATCTCAACTACAAATCGCTTTGTTAGCATCAGCGACTGATGTGCAATCGGGGTTAACAGAATTAACTTTGAGACTCGATACCAGTACAGAAGAAGGGTTAAGACAATTACTACAAGAATCGATTTTAATTTTACTTAGAAACTCTGAGTATTGGACTCATCATATTAACAGTTCTCAAAAACTTCATATCGACCAAGCAGAAGCAAAATTTGATAGTTTATCCCTAGAACAAAGAAGTAAACTAAGTTCAGAAACTCTATCTAATATAGAAGGAAAGATTAGGGAAAAAATTGTAGTTTCTCCTGATGATGAGTCAGCGATGTACATCGTGGTTACTTTATTAGTTGGAACCGCACACGATAAACCATTGTTTGAAGAAATTAGAACCCCAGATGATTTAGAAATAATTTTAAAGGATCTCGGAGCAATATCTTCTGATTATTTACTAAAATTTGAGCTAATTTGGAGTCCACAAACCCAAAATGATAGTTTAACTTATGATGAATTTATTACCGAATATACGAATATGATAGAATTAGTGTAAGAGATAATTCAGAAAACTGTGTTACTCATCTTACAAATTAAAGCTAAATCGAATATTCCGATCAATCTATAGTAAAATCGGGAAACTTGTTAAGAAAAAGACATCAATACTAATCTGATCTTCTTAGTCTTCAAACCCAAAATTTATGGTTCAATCGCTTTTAAATAGTTTTCGGGGTACATTGTTAGGGCCAAGCATTGCTAGTAAACTCATACACCAGAAAAAAACTCAATTACACTGGGAAACAGTTAATCAAAAAATTATTATTGATTTAATTCAAAACGAAACAATATCTGAAGAAACGTCTAGGGTAATTATCTCCCCAAATAAATCACTCATCCCAGGGGAGATAATATTAAAAATATTACCATTGATTCTGTTTTTCTATGAAACAGAGAATTTATTATGCGAACAACTAAAAAGGATCGAAAAAAATAGTGTAAATTTCAATCAAAAAATTATTGAAGAAGTGATACTCTTTAGGAAAATCATCAACTTAATTATTCAGAGAAAAAACCCGTTGCTAGAAAATATTTGCAAAGTTTCTGAATTAACACAAAATATACACGAAATATTAAACAGGCGAACACCCTTAACAGAGATAAAGAAACAATTTCAGCACAAAAACGTCTTAGAAAGTAACTATTTATTATTATCTTTATACTGTTTTAGTCGAACCCCAAACAACTTTAAACTAAGTATTTTACAAGCAAAACAGTTCAGAGATCCCGTAATTCTTGGAGTTACTGCAACCATATCCGGAGCTTATAACGGTTATTCCGGCATACCTATTTCTTGGCGATTGAGTATGGGTTTAAACCAGGAAAATAATTTAAAAGATGAATACATTACCCAATTATGGGCAAAATGGGTTGGGGTCGATAATCCATCCGCGAACATTTGCCCTTTAGAAACTCAGGTCATTAAACCAGTAAAAGGCGGAAATTTTTAGTGTTTAACAAAGCAGTTAACATTTTCCGCTAGAATATGGACTAAATGGTATTAACAAAGACACGGGATCACAAATAATCATCCCCCGCTCCTAGTAGTAAAAAACAAGATTAAACTCGCCCTTGAATTATGACAAAAAACCATTGGATAGACAACCACGAACAAGAAGATCTCGACCCTATTAGTTCTCTTTTATCAGAATGGTCTGACCCTGAAGACGAAGAAGAAGAGTTTAGAAGCGATTTTTTTCAGGGTTCATCGGGAAGACGAAAAAAAGCAGCCTTTGTTTTGATGGCTATTTGGGGGACTGTGATTAGTCTCCATGTATTTGCTTGGGGAATATGGGTCGTTGTTGCTGCGACCACCATTTTTGGCTTACAATCCTTACGTATTATTTTTGCTCAACCAGAGCCTACTCCAGAACCCTTATCCGAGGAAAGTTTACAACAGGCCCCTTCTGTTTCTTTATTAGTCGCCGCCAAAAACGAAGAAGCAGTTATCGGTCGGTTAGTCAAGCAACTATGTAATTTAGACTATCCTGCTGAAAAATACGATCTGTGGATTGTTGACGATCATAGTACAGATAAAACCCCTGAAATTCTCGATCGCTTGAGTAAAGAGTATGACCAACTCAATGTCATCCATCGTTCAGCCGGGGCCCAAGGAGGTAAGTCTGGAGCCTTAAATGGTGTCTTTGCGAAAACCCAAGGGGACATTGTAGCGGTGTTTGATGCCGATGCCAAAGTCACACCAGATTTATTGAAAAGGGTGATTCCCTTATTTGAGCAAAAAGAAATCGGGGCCGTGCAAGTTAGAAAAAAGATCGCCAATGAACCTTTGAACTTATGGACCAGAGGACAAGCCGCAGAAATGGCTTTAGACAGCTTTTTCCAACAAAAACGTATAGCACTCGGTGGCATTGGGGAATTACGGGGTAACGGTCAATTTGTGCGCCGTACAGCCTTAATTAACTGCGGGGGATGGAACGAACAAACCATCACCGATGATTTAGATTTAACCATGCGCTTGCACCTAGATAAATGGAAAATTGGCTTTTTAAACCATCCGGCTGTTGAAGAAGAAGGAGTAACCACAGCCAAAGCCTTATGGCATCAGCGCAACCGTTGGTCAGAAGGAGGTTATCAACGCTATCTGGACTATTGGCGGTTTATAGTCAATCAACCTATGGGGTTAGGGAAAAAATTTGATCTGATCTCCTTCATTTTGATGCAGTATCTTCTCCCCACTTCAGCTGTTCCTGATTTCATGATGATGCTCACCCGTCATCGTTTGCCCTTATTGGCACCTTTAACCGCGTTAATGTTATCTCTGTCTTGTTGGGGAATGTTTTGCGGTTTAAAGGGTGTTAGAAATCAAGAGAAGATTAACTTTTTCGATGTATTTGGTTTGGCCTGGCAAAGTTTACGGGGAATGGCATATATGATGCACTGGTTAATTATTATGCCCTGTGTTACTACTCGGATGTCTATTCGTCCCAAACGCTTAAAATGGGTCAAGACGGTTCATGAAGGAACCCCAGAAGAGAGTTTTCAGGCTTAAAGTTACCCTCAACATTTCTTCCCCCATGCACAGAAGGTATGGGGGAAGATCTTAATAATTTTCTATTGCACCCAATGTTTTTAAAGCGTGTTTTTGTGCTGAGTTTAAACCAGTGACTCCTGTAATATTCATGTTCTCATAAGGTCGAGGCGATCGCCAGGTTGATAAACATTCTCCTGTTAAATAATTCCATCGTTTGATGGTGCCATCCTTACTACTACTGGCTAAAATAGGGTCATGAGGATGAAAGGTAACACACATAACAGCATTACCGTGTCCTAGAAGAATTTTCTCACAACTGCATTCAGTTGAGGATATTTTCCAGATCCGAATACTGGTATCATAACTACCACTGGCTAACCACTGACTATCGGGACTAAACGCAACCGATGAAATCCAGTTACGATGGTTTCTAAGAATTATCATTGGTTCTCTTTCTTCTGATTCTAAATCCCAGATAAATATAGTATTATCATTGCTACCACTGGCCATGAATTTGCCATTGGAACTAACAGTAACCGTCCAAACTTGACGTTGAGAAGTTCGGAATATTTCAATCAATCTATTAGGTTTATTTAGATTATTAATATCCCAGAATTTTATTGTACCATCATCACTACCACTGATTAATAAGAGTTTAGTGGGGTGAAAACATACAGATTGTATCCAATCTGTGTGACCTTCAAACGGCTTCAATAGTTTATAATTAAAAGCATCCCATAATTTGACTATTTTATCATCACTTCCCGTTGCAATAAATTTTCCATCGTGACTATAAGCAACTGTTCTAATCCAATTTCTATGTCCAGCTAAACTTTTAAGCAGTCTATTCTTATTAAAAGTATCCCACATATACAATTTCGTATCATCACTTCCACCAATGAGAATTTGATTATCAGGACTATAAGCAAGAGACAAAATGTTACCTTTATTGGTAGAAATTTCTGACTCGGTTTTGCAGTCTGAGCTATCTTTTAAATAGACAATTCCTTGATTTGTTCCCACGGCTAAAATTTTTCCATCAGGACTATAAGTAATAGGTTTAATTTCTTGACTATATCCCTGAGCAACTCGTAAACATTCCCCTGATTTATAATCCCAAATTCTAACATTGAGTCCCATCTCACCACTTAGTAACCAAGGAAGTCTAGGATGAAAATCAATTGACCAAACCCCACCATTATGTCCTCTCAAAGTATGTAAATGTTTACCTGTTTTGGCATCACTAATACAAATAGTTTTATCTTCACTAGCACTGGCTATTTTATTACCATTAGGACTAAAAGCAAGACTTCTAATCCAATCATTATGATTGTGAATTAACTCCTGTTTAAATTTACCTGTTTCTAAGTCCCAAAAACGAACTACTCCATCATCAGTCCCACTCGCAAGGGTTTTACTATCAGGACTAATGGCGATCGCTCTTAAAAGATTGTCTTGATTTTCTTCCAAGCAGAAGGATTTTATTAACTTTGCTTCTGAAAGATTAACATTCCAGAGACAAATTTGATTATCTTGACTTGCACTAATTAACGTTTGTTTATCAGGATGAAAAATCACCCATCTTACCCTATCTTGATGTTTAGTCAAAACAGCTATCATTTCTTTTCGATTACAATTCCAAATTCTAACCGTTCGATCATCACTGCTACTGGCTAATAATACCAAATCCGCTCTTTTTAACCCCCTTATAAAACCCTTTACTAATAGAT
>NZ_JARVCN010000119.1:0-9704 GCF_038442745.1 Crocosphaera sp. Alani8 | reverse complement strand
GTAGATGAAACTGTAGATGGATCTACAAACTCTAAAATCTTTACCAATAGTGACTTACAGAGAATAAAAGCTCAAACTGTAGATGAAATTAGAAAAAAAACACAACCGCCCGAGAAATCACCCCTCCCCAATGAAAAATCAAAATCTACAAAAAACCCATCTACACCATCTACAAACATCTACACTTCTGATGAAATCGACTCAGAGAGCGACTTACAAACTGTAGATGGCTTATCTACAGTTGATCTACAATCATCTACAACATCTACAGTTTCCCAAAATTCAAAATATAAGCCTGGGGACTTGATCAAAGGAAATGCGTCCATCCAATGGGGAAGATGCCCATTGTGGGAAAAATTATAAAAAGTGGTGATCACCTTGAGCTTGAGACAAAAGATGGCATTACCTACCCATTAACCGTTATTGAGGATATCGAGCCAGCATCCTGGAAAGATTATCATCTAGAGTAAGCATCAGCGAAGTGAGCCAAAATAGATAGCTGAAATAATGCTATCTATCCTTATTATTGGTTACAATAATATTAGGTATTATTGTATTAATTATGTCATTAACCTATATTTTTACCTCCGAACAAAGACAAATATTTTCGGACTGTGAACACCTCCCAATTACGGTTAATAGGCAGTGGCACAAAATATTAAATATTCCTTTTTATGCAACTATGGCTAATAGAATAAGTGCGATGACTAAATGGTTGGAACAAGAGGCAATCTATCATTTTGAAATCGATAATTATGTAGTGATTAGTAGGAATGAATCTAAATTCTACGGCTTGGTTTGTGGGGTACTTTCACTTTTAGGATTAGGGATTCAAAGATTAACGGAAGTGGATGAATTTAGAGAAAAATACAGAACCAAAAAGGCATCTGATAGGAATTAAAAGAACACATATTGAAATACCTGCAAACATACATATATGTATCTTTGACAGATATTAGTTGGTCTTTTAAAATGGGATTTCAATAATATTCATAAGAGAAAAATGATTACAGACATGAACAATATTCACCCCGACGACTTAGCTATTATCTTTGAGAAGGCAGTAGCTTTTATCAATGAGGAAAGACCAAAATATGAGGACGCATTAAAAATGAGCATAAGGAATTATTTGAAGATAAAAGATATTGAACCTGAATTGTGGGATCAGTTTTTGCCCGAAAACTACTAAAATCTATGAAACAAACTTTTATTTTAAAAGGTGAAATTATCCCGAAGGCGCGCCCCAAAGTAACCAGAAATGGCACTTTCTACCCCCCAAGGTATAAAGACTTTTTGGAGGACGCTACGAGGCAATTAATAATCCAGAAAAAAGTTTTTAGGAGGAAATTAACTCCTCCCTGCGAGCTAGAAATTGTTTTGTACAATCCGCACCGTAGGGGAGACTGCGATAATTTGGCCGGTTCGATCATGGATGTGTTGGTTAGGGCTGAGATACTCCCCAACGATAATTTAAACAGCGTTTGTCAATTATTTGTCGCATATATCGATGATGGGAGTAGATTAAAGTCCGCTTCAGTGACTTTGACAAATGGGGATGATATCGCTGATTTTTAAATGAGGGGTTGGCATAAAATAACCCGTAACGCTGTAACAACCTCTTACTCCCTCTTGCTTCCGATAGCTCGAAAATAGGGATTTTTTGCCAAAAAATAAGCCCGATTTTGATGGTAAAAAAGCTCAAAATCAGGCATTTTAAAGAATTTTTTTAGGTAAAGTGGGAGTAAAAATCTTGATAATTGGGAGTATGGGATTATTTTTTTATCCAGTGATTACCCTGTTTATCCCACTGCATAAATACATCCCATTTTTCCTTATTTTTCTGAGGTGGCTTCAAATTTTTATCCTCATATCTTTTCTTTGCCCACCGCGTAACGGTGCCGGAGTTGATACCAAGAATATCTGCTAGTTGGCTACTGTTTAGTTTTCCCTCATTTTCCTCAGTCTTTTGTCTGGTGGGGCTTTTGGGGATTTTATTCGTTTCAGTTGGTGGGATGTCCTCAGATATTTGGTCTGTGGGGGGTTCTCCCGTCGCAATGGGTTCTAATACTTGATTATCTTTTAAACCACTTTCTAGGCTATTTTCGGAGGGCTTATTTTCAGTGTTACCTTGTGTACTTTGTAATGTCACATCATCCTTATTACTAATACTTTGTACACTTTGTAAGCTATTTTGATCAAGATTATTTTGTGTACTTCGTAATTTTTCGTGTACTGTCTTTTGTATTATATCGTGTACATTGTCAGATATAAACTTTTTGACAGTCTCCTCTATTATTTCTTGACTACTAATACTTTGTACACTTTGTAAGTTATTGTCCCCCTCTCCCCATTGGTGGGATTGATAAAACTCCAGAGCATCTAAGATTACTTGGCTACGATTCCCCCCTGTACCTTTCCGTGAAGGATAGCGATCGCTGGCTAGATTCTCTATTGCTCCTAATAAATCCAAGGGAATCCTTACCGTAATGGGCTTATCTGTTGGGGTTTTAATGTCGTTGTCTGTCATTATCTTACTTTGTGTACGTTGTATCGATACTACTAAATACTTTGTACACAATGCAATACAGATATTAAATATTACTCTGTGTACATTGTCCGATAAATCTTGCTTATGGCTATTGACAGACATTGTATACAGAGTAATACTGAAGTTAAGAATACTTTGTACACATTGAATACATAAGCATTAGGGAACCTTACCCCTAAAATAAAAGCAGTCCCCTGGCGGCCACCTTGGGGACATAAATAAAGTAACTAATTTGAGAGTAACACGATGTCAGAAGACAGATTAGACCGAATTGAAAAAATTGTCGAATCCAATGCTAAATCGATCCAGGCGTTAAGTGATGCCGTAGCACGAGACAGAAAAGAATGGAATCGGGATCGTCGTCATATTTTTGATTGGATGGCTAGATTATCAGCAGCACAAGCAGACTTTTATGAAGTTCAAGCTGATTATATTCGTCACATTGAGACGATAGAGGATCGACTGGCGACAATTCTTGATCGATTGACTCCAGAAAACGAGGATCAACCTTAACCATTTTTAGGGTGGCATCGTGGCCACCCTTTTATCCCAAAAACCAAGTGTTGATAATGACGATTTTCACCAGTTCAATAGTACAGAATAACCAAAATAAGTACAAATGACTAACATAGTTTCTTTTAACAGCAACCTAACCCATCTAACACCCCTAACCTCTACAACTGATTGGGATCTAATCCTTCAAGACTGGTTAAGCACTAAGCGATCTCCTCATACTCAAAGGGTTTATCGAAAGGATATCACCAACTTTCTCAATGACGTTAACATGACCCTCGGAAAGTTTCTATCGGGCGATCGCTATCAAGGGCATGAACTACTAACCAGATATAAAGGTCAGATGATATCGAAGGAACTAACACCGGCCACTATAAACCGACGGCTGGCAGCCATCAAGTCACTGGTTAGTCATGCTTATCAATGCGGTCACTGTGAGTTTACCCTAGAAACAGTGAAGGGGGAAAAGATGGCGCAATACAGGGATACGTCAGGGATTGACCTTGATCTGTTTAAGGATGTTTTGGCCAATGTTGATCGGTCAACTATCATTGGGGTGAGGGATTATGCCCTATTGGTTTTGTTGTGGAGTAATGCTCTACGACGGTCAGAAGTTGCCAAGACGGATATTAAAGACTTTGACCCCGATGGGATGACTTTACGGATCTATGGGAAGGGAAGGGGAACAGAAGCCGAAACAGTTTCGTTAGGTAAAGGGACTGTAATGGCGATCTCAACCTACTTAGAGTTGAGGGGAGATGTTAATGATGATGACCCTCTCTTTGTAGCGCATAAGCCTGGGTATATTGGCCATCGTCTCCATACCAACTCCATCTATAAGATTGTTCAGAAACGATGTGAAGCTGTAGGCATTAAAAAGGTAATGAGTCCTCATCGGATTCGGCATAGTGCTATTACTACGGCATTGGATAAGACTGATGGGGACGTGAGAAAAGTTCAAAAATTAAGCCGTCATGCTAACCTCAACACTTTGATGATTTATGACGACAACCGCTTAAATGCCCAAAAGGACATAACAGAGATGCTAGATAGTTTGATTTAATCATCATCCTGATTTGAGTAGCGATTAATTCTTTTAAATTTGTCTAAGTTTGATAAAATCCATAAAAATGTTGCTTTTTTAGTATCAAAAGGGAACTTTATCAATAATGTATAAAGTTTCCTTTTATGAGAAAGCAATTAAATAATCAAAATCGTATTTCTACTCATCTTCTAGAAAAATTAGCTATTGGTTCATCATTACTAGGAATGGGAATAACAGTTGCCACTCAACAAGTTCTGTATTCTGTTGCTCCTTTGACTTTAGCCCTTGGAATAAATTTTTTAAATCGACAAAAACTAGAAAAACATAGTAATAAAAAAATAGAAAAAAACTTAGAATTAGTTGCAAAAGAATTAGTTATTCATTTACGTCCTAATGTTAATTATAATATAACTCAGATAAAAGCTAATAAAAATAGTATTCTAGAATCTAAATCTAATTTAGAAATATTAAACAATAAGTTTGAAGCTTTAAAAACTGATTGTGTTCTAGATATATCAAAGAATCAGTGTGATTTTATAACAATAAGCAATGAAATAGAAGAAATCAAAAAAAAAATAAAGAAATCGGTTTCAAATACATCTATTGATAGTTTACAATCGGAAATCAGAGAAATTGACAATAATAAACATTATGAGTTATTAGAGATTAAACAAGCTATATCTGACCTTGAAAATCATCGTTTAAATGAGTTAAATAATTTAGAATTTGAAATTACGTCTTTAAAACAAAAATTTGAAGACGTGATAACTTACTCAGCTATAAATCAGTTAAAATCTGAAATAAGGGACATAAAAGATTATACATATAACAATATAGAAAAGGTAATCAATACAACATTTATCCAAGTGAAAAATAATAATTTCATTGAACTCAACGAAAAAATTGCTTCACTTAAGAATCAAATTAATTATCTTAATGATTCAAGAAGTTTGCATAACTTAGAACAAAAAGTAAAAGAAACCTTTTTAGAAAAACTTAATACTTTAGAACATTATAAAGAAGATTTACTAACCCTTATCACTGAAGAAGTTGAAAAAGTAGAAAAACAAAGCAAAGATATTTTAGCATTAATATTTGAAGAATTAGAAATAGTCAAAAAAGAAAATAAAGCCACAACAGATAATGAGGATATTCAAGCTTTAAAACAAGAGGTAAAAGACTTAAGAGAAAAACATAATAATATTTCGGTACCCATTGTTAATATTTTAAATAAATTACGCAATTTACAAAAAATATCTCATGATTATGAATATACTTTGTTATTTGGAAGAAAAGAAAGTCGTCAGGTATTTATTGATGCGTTAAAAAATACCCATAAAGAATTAATTTTAGTTTGCCCTTGGATTTCTTTTGATGCTATAGATAAAGAAATCAAAAAACTGTTTTTTTGCTTATTAAAAAGAGATGTAATAATAAAAATCGGATATGAAAGAAACGAAGACAAAAAAAAAGATAAAGACTATAATACAGCAGTAAAGTTTTTTGATGAACTAAAGGCTAGATATCCCAAAAAAGTTATTATTAGAAAAATTGGAACTCATGAAAAAATCCTCATTTCGGATCAAAAAATGACTATGTTTGGTAGTCATAATTTTTTAACTTCATCAGATATTAGCAAAGAACGTGAATTAGGATTAAAAACAAATAATCCTCAAATCATCGCAAAAATCAGAGAAAACCTTGAAAAAGAATTTTTACAAAAAGAAATTAGACCAATTTATAAGAATTCTCCAATAAAATTAATCGAAGAAAATTCTATCATAACAACAATTGCTTCGCACAAAGTGGATAATCATAATACTAGCTATTCAAAGGGCAAATGTATTTTTTGTGGAAGCTCTAGTATGCCTGGTGATTTTAAATGTGCTAGATGTGATGATTAAACTGTAGAGGCGATCGCTAACTACTAGGCTTTTCTAGCCTTACACTTTCTATTAATATTGGCTATAATTAGGTGGTATTTCAACAGAAATCAGGAGAAAATATGGCAATTGTCCCCGTCAAAGAACAGGAACAAATATTAAGTACTATTGAAGGATTACCCCCCCATGAATGGCTCAAGAACAAAACTGATGATCAGCGAAAATATTGGGAGAATTTAAGGCAAGGATGGGGTATGATTTTTATAGAGATGAATGCTTATTTTTCGGGAAAAATATCACCCTACTCTCTTGAAAATATTGATGCAGAATACCAGTATTCGCACAAAAGGATAGAAAAATGGGCTAAAGCAATGAGGCGGCGATGGCTAGACTATTACCAGCTTATCCATGATTGTTGGTGTTATTTACCTAGTGCTACTAGCTCTAAAAAATTGGTTATCCCTTCAACTCCAGGGGATTTATTAATGGCTGTTATGCGGGAGGAATGCGAAGCACAATTGAAAGATAGCGAATCTTATAGTAGATTCTCTCCAAGGGCTTCTTATAAGTTGTACCAAACTGATAAAAAAGTCAGAGAATTAAGAAACAAAAAAGATTTAACCAAGCCTGAGAAATTAAAGATAGAAAGGTTTGAAAAGCAGGTTAGGCAGTTGGGACATGGAAGCGATCAGAAGCTTTATTATCTGGTTTACGATTTGGCTAAAAAACTACAGAAGCGAGACAAGGATATAGCTAGAAGCCTATCCCGTTACCATGAGACGATGGATGAGTTAGATAAGGTCTGTCATTCCTTTACCCGTCCAGATCAAAGAATGAAGGGGTACCAATGGATCAGAGGGATTAAGAAACCATTATCTTAACAAAAGTTTACAATCGGGTATTTTTTTTAAAAGGGCTGATTTTCGTTTTAGAGTGAAGATGTTAAAGAAAATTTTGGAGGGCTTCATCAACAAAAGCAAGCTTTATTCTCTGCGTTGTGACCCCTGGAAAAATCCGAAAAGCCGGTACAGTCAAAAATCGCTTGGTGGTGGTTGACAAGGCCACATACCAAAAACAAAAAAACTTTTTTTCTAACTTAACTGTACCCTATTCGACACTTACTTAAACAGCCAGAGATGACGGCTAAAAAGTTGAAACCCTCCAAAGCTTCACTACAAGCTAAAGGAGAGCCTCATGGTATATCATAATTCTGACTCTATTCTAACATCTCAAGTTATTGGGGAAATGGTAGAGAAGTGGGCATCAGGCAAAAAGAAAAATGCTAAAGGAAATATAGAATGTCCAAGCTGTGGACAGCAAGCCTTTAGCTTCAATAAAAGGGAGAAATACCGCTACGACTGCCATAAATGTCACGATGGTTCATCTATCCTGAAATCCTTGATTGAGATATTTGGGGAAGGATACAAGTCCGAACCCATCAAGAAAGCCATACGACCCAAAAAGGAACGTTCATGGATCTATCGGGATAGGCAGGGACAGTTTTTAATCAAAGTAACCCGAACCGACGACGGGAATGGAAAAAGAAGCTTCAATCAATATCATTGGAATGGTAAGCAGTGGATTAGTGGGTATGGGCCCGTCAACCGTGAAGACATTCCCATTTACAGATATCGAGAGGTCAGGGAGGCGATCGCACAAAACAAAACCATCTTTATTGTTGAAGGGGAACCATGCGCGGATCTCCTATGGAAGAAGGGCATACCGGCCACTTGTAACATTGGGGGAAGTGGTAAATGGCTACCCCATCACTCTAAAGACTTAGAATCCGCCAAGGTTGTTATCTGTCCAGATCGGGATGTTTGTGGAGTAGAACACGCTGACACCATAGTTAAAGATTTCCCCGATGCCCAATGGCTTTATGCTTTTCCTGATTCCCCTATGTGGCAAAATCTACCCGAAAATAAAGGATTAGACTTAGCTGATTGGGTAGAAGATTATAAACTTTCCAAGGATGATGTTTTAACAGCCGTCGTCAACGAGAAACGAGAGACAGCAACCCATAATCAGACTGGGAGTAGTGTGGGCGGTAAAGGGAATCAGGCTAAAAACAAAGTAATTAATCATCCCAGATACAACCCTGACCCGATTAACCATGACGAGCTAGTTTCTAGGATTGATCGACTCATTGAGGATAACTTGGGTGAGACTCAAGTATCAATCGAACTTACTAACTTAGCTAAAGAGTTCGGGGCGTTTGTCCCGGATCTCAGGAAAATATATAGTGATCGCCTAAAACAATTAGAACAGATAGAGGATAGAGAAGACACTAAAAAACAGCTTGATTACCTTCTTAAAACTGAACACACCGACATCGACTTAAAGCACTACCTCCCCCAACAAATGGCAGAGCCTCTTACTTGGATTGCTGATGTGTTAGGTAGTAATCCACTGTCGATGTTAACTATCTTATTACCAGTAGTGGCCAGTTTAACTAACCCAGACACCAAACTAGAGTTAATTAAGTCAACCCAGTTTTACGCTAAACCCATTCTCTACACTGGCATTGTGGCCGAGAGTGGCTCTGCTAAGTCCCCAACAATGAAAACCATCATCAGTCCATTCAAGAAATTACAGAATGAAGCTGACGCACGGTATAAGGAGCAATTGGAAGAGTATCAAGAGGACATGAGGGCATGGAAGGCTACTAAGAAAGATGATAGGGATGAGGAACCCTCACCACCTGCACCCCCTCGGGAATACTTCACCGGTGATGCTACGTCCGAGGCGATATCCAAAATCCAATCAGATCAACCCGACAAAGGATTTTTGATGGAGTTTGATGAGTTGTCGGGATTGATTAAATCAGCCAACGCTTACAGAGGTGGTAAAGGGACAGATGCCGAAAAGATATTATCAGGACGTGACGGTACAGGGATTAAGGTAAATCGAGCTAGTGGGAAAAGATTAAGTAACCCTCGCTCTACTTTCTCCATTACTGGTGGGATTCAACGGGACGTGCTTAAACAACAGATGGGCGATCGCAAAGATTCCCAAGGACATTGGGCAAGGTTCCTATGGGCTGTGATGCCTATCCGTGAGGCTAAGTTTCCCGACGATGAACCCCCCATCTACATCAACAGCATCCTAGAGAACTTGTACAGAAAGATTGAAGCCTTACCGGCCATTGATTACACATTGTCCCCAGAAGCCCGGGAGATTTACGCTCAATGGTTCCGTAAGTTGGAGAAATCTAAGATGGATGAGCCTAACCAGGCTTTAAGGGCTGCTTATGCCAAAATGAAGCAGTTTGTAGGAGATATTGCCTTATTGCTGGCTACCATTGAGAATGCCTTTTATGATGAGGAGCTTGAAGTTGTGATCTCAGAAAGGATAATGAGGATAGCCAGAAAATTGAGTGCGGTGTACTTAAGACAGATAAAACTGGTATATGGTGAAGCTGACACGAATGACGGCAATTTATCCCCAATATTTAAGAAAATTATCGAATTATCAAATCGGAAAGGTAAGGTGACGGCTAGGGAAGCCATACAGGGAATAAGGGAATTTCAAAAATCAAAACTATCTAGCGATCAAATTCGGGAGATGTTTAATGAGTTAGTTGAGATGGGATATGGAAAAGTTATTGGGAATGGGAGAAGACTAGCCTTTTTATCCAGTGGGCATAAAACTGTAGATGATTGTAGATCAACTGTAGATGAAACTGTAGATGGATCTACAAACTCTAAAATCTTTA
>NZ_JARVCN010000118.1:0-9728 GCF_038442745.1 Crocosphaera sp. Alani8 | reverse complement strand
TTAGACAAAAAAATAGCATTCAATTATATCACAAAAGACTTTTGCAAGAGGTCTACTAAGTCGACGGAGAAAGAACGAGCAGCCATTGAGGTATCGAAGCTCTCCTCAGCTTACGATACGAGTTTAAGGGAATATTGGGCGTTAGTGTCTGATTGGTTAAATTCGACGTTACGGCCAAAGACAGAAATTGATGGGGTGTTCTGCTGTGGTGGGGCTGCCGAATTTTTGTTGGATCTGGTGTCGGATTATTTTGAGGGCATAGAGGTGTTGATGCCTTCCGCTTGTCCTTCGGAATTGGGAGAGGCGTTAAGGATCGATAAGGAGATTAAAGAGAACAATGAGGAGTTTCTGAAACTGAACTTGATTAACCGTTTTACGGATGTTTGGGGCTTCTTTTCCATTTTCTCTGGTTATGAAGTCGAGCAGAAGGAGGCGGCCTAATGGTGTCAAAAGAAACGGATAAACATATTAAACTTCGTGCGAATCCTGATTCGGGACTGGGTAAGTGTATTAGTTATTTACAGGAGAATCCTTTTAATCAACAGATGTTGGCTGCACAAACGTTAGAAGCTCGTTTTTTGCCGTTTGTGATGGATAAGAATGATCCTCAGTTTCAGGGTATCGCTATCCAATGTGCTGAACAGTGTTTAAGTTGGGCCAGAGCGATCCAACAATATGCTTCACTGAATATGGATTTAGATCAGCCACAAATTAGGGAGTCCTTGCCACATCCGACTCAGTTTGCATCTGTGGCTATGGCTATCAATGATGATCCCGATGATGATGATGATGACCAAATATTTAATGAACAGGAAGAAAGGCAATCTCATGGTGAAGATTTCATGAAAGGTATGGGGCTTTGAGGAACGAATCGCACGCCTTTTTTTTGATACAGCAGCTTTTTAGGTTTGGCTAAATTGCTGCTGTGTTGTGGCCAGGTAACAGTTCTGATGTATTAGCTTTTTACTTTCTCCCATGCTCCCCTCTCCCTGCTCCTCTGGTCCCCAACAATCGAGCAAAAGACTCAAGCTATCTACTGAATCTTACTAACTCGCCACCCTGTCTGATTGCCGATTTTGCCCGCTTTGGTAAATGACCAACAACCTCTAGTAAATACGTTCTTACCTTTGGGACAACTGGGTTTAATGCCGATTAGCTGCTTAACTTCAAAGGTTGATAGTATCCAGTTTTGTTGCTGTGCTTGTTCGAGGGAATGGTTATAGGCGATGGGGTTAATGGGTTGTAATCTGCTGGCGATCGCTGTCCCTAATACCTCAATAATTTCTAGTAATTCCTCACGACTCATCTGTGTTGTTTGTTGTGTCGTGAGTTGTGTTATCTGTGTTGTGTTTTCTAAAATATTATCGTTATTATTGCTTTCTAGATGTGTTGTGACTAAGGTAACAGGTGTGTAGTGTTTGAGGCTGCCACCATTTTTAAGGTGCTGATCCAAGTCGTCCAATTGTTGGATCATTGGTTCGGTTGCGTAGGCTTTCCCGTCGTCATCTTTGGGTAATTTTAGTCCCACAGCTGAAATACGAGAGTAGAGAGATTTACGAGATTGAAGCTTATAGCGATCGCATAATTCTTTTACATACATGGTGTGTTGTTGTCACGGTACAGGTGTGTCGTCTTCAGGTAACACTGTATAGTTAAAGACGACACACAGACAAGGGATCACTTATTTCTAGGAAACTTGATGAAGAAAGCGAGCAAAGTTTAACAGTTCTTGCTGTTTGTCTTCAGATAAGTTATTAATAACAGCATTTAATCGTTCTGAAACTGACAGCCAAGTTTTAGTTTTTGCTTGCCAAACTACTATAAACTGTTGCTCTGACAGGGTACATAAAGCAGTGGTTTCTCCGTCTTCATTACTAAATTCGACCTCATACTTTCCATCGTCAAAGCATTCAACAATGCTTCCTTGACTGCCAATAAACTGTTTAGCTTCGGGTAAATTTATTAGTAATTCAACGACATCAAACAGTGACGGTTTTCTCATGATCTTTTCTTAACATATAGGGTAACTAATCTAGCTGTTTTGGCGTTCAGTTCTCTTATCCATCCTGTTCGCACGATTTCTTGTTGATCTGGTTCTATGCCTGTTATTTCTAAGTCGATTTGATAGCGTTCTCCATGCTCATCTTTAAATTGAAAGGTAGCTTCTGCGTCTAAAGCTTGGTCATAAATTTGGTCTAGTAAGGGTTGATAATTATCTTTGGTATAGCCTAAGTGACGTTGAAACATCAAGGCTTTATTGGCTCCTTTAGGGTTATCTGGATTAAGGGCATATTCTGTTAGTTTACGGGGGTTAATTTCTATGTGGTTGACAAGTTCTTTTAGTTTCACTTACCCTTTCCATCCTTTGGTTCAGGAATGATTGTATGGGAGAATAGGACGTGAGAAAAGTCTCTTGAACGTTCTATAAAGTTTCATTTCCCAAGGGTTGGGTCATTATGGTTAGCCTAATTGAGCGCGGTCACGCTCCGCGTGTGCGAAAGCATCTACATTCTGCTGAAAATCTTAAATTAACTGCACCCATACCCGTGACCCTGCATCCGGCGAGCGTCTATTTATCGGGGTTATCAGAAGGTAGCCGTCGCACCATCCGCTATTCTCTTAATACTATAGCGTCGTTATTAACGAATGGGGACTGTGATGCGGATACCTTAGATTGGTCTAAGCTGCGTTACCACCATACGGCTGCGGTGAGGGTAGCCCTGTTGCAAAAGTTGGCTCCGGTGACGGCGAATAAGATGCTGTCGGCGTTGCGACGGGTGTTATTAGAGGCTTATCGTTTGGGGTTGATGGCTGCTGAGGATTATCAAAAAGCGGTGGATTTTCCCAATATTCAAGGCTCACCTGAGTTAAGAGGGCGATCTCTTGATTCAACAGAAATTAAGGCGTTGTTGGGGACTTGTGATTCTGAGAGTGCGATGGATATTAGGGATGCGGACGTTTTGTAGTGATTTATTGGATGCAGGGGTGGATATTGTCACGGTGCAGAAGTTGGCGGGGTATAGTTCTCCTGTGACGACGGCGAAGTATGATCGGCGGGGTGAGGAGACGAAACGACGGGCTGTTCAAGTTTTATCGATTTAGGGGTAGAACTATTCAAAACCCTCTCACCAAAATGAAGAAAACCAAACCCTTCAGATGAGCTTACCCTGCTATTTGAGCCTTTTTGTATCAGATAATCCTAATTTTTGGGCGATCGCCTTAGAAAAGTTGAAGGATCTTGAAGACAAAGAACTTCATCTCATCATTAATGACCGAGGGGAATTATTGGCTTTTAAGTTGACTTCGGGCAACACTGATGACAGGAAACCTGTTCATGAGTTGGCTATAGTACTGTTGTGTCCCTTGAAGAAATTGGCAATAGCGATGCGATTTTAGAGTTACAAGCTGCGTCTGAGAGTGATACCAATTCTCAAAAATAGTTAGAGAGATAATGCCCTCACAATATAGTCCCATCCTGTTAATGAATGTATGATATCATGAGATAAGTTATTCAAGAGCTTAGCGACTTTATCTTTGACATCATCGAGGTTAGCAAAGTGAATATTTTTTAGCTTTTGTTTCAGATATTGCCAAACTCGTTCAATAGGATTAAGCTCAGGAGAATAAGGAGGTTGAAATAAAAGAATTATATTGTCAGGAATGTTCAATTTCTTAGCTGTATGAAAAGGAGCATTATCTAACTGAATAATATGTATCTCTTCTGGATATTCTTGAGTGAAATTATATAAAAAAGCTCCCAGAAAATCAGAATTTACATGAGAAAATTCATAGAAGAAATTTCTTCCTTTTAATGGGTCAATTAATCCATATATAGCAGTTCTCACACTTGTGAGGTACAGAGGTTATCTTTTTGAGGCAGAAGGCAGGAGTTAGGTGTACCTCATGAGTCCGAGAAAAGCTATATATAGTAGTAACTGTAATGCCACTGAAAAACTTGTTTTGGTTTGACTCCTATTTTCGTTATTTTTCGACCTGACTCAGTTCGATATCCTAGTCTAGTTTCATCTTGAAACCAAAATGATATCTTCTGTTTATGACTCCATTTTTCTGAAATTTCTCCCCTTATTTTCTCAATAATCTTGGGAAAATCATTTTTGAATTTTTCAATTATTCCTGGTTTTTGTTTTTCGTGATTAGGCCGAGCAACTTTGAGTTTTCCCTTTAATTTATACCTGACGATTCTGTGTATTGTGGGATAACTTATCTTCACATCTTGGCAAACTAAAAGCCATAACTGTATTTCTTTATAACTATTAAATCCTTCTGGGTCACATAACTCTTGTTCTATTTTCACAACGGTTGGTTTATCTAATTTTTTCGGCCTTCCTGTTTTTGGATGTTCTTCTAGGAGAAGAGGCATCCCTCCAGTTTTATATAATTTGAGCCAATAATGGATTGTTGATTCAGAACGACCCATAATAACGGCTAAATATCTGACCGTTTCTGCCACCTTTGTTTTGAGGAGATATAGACCTTGTACTTTAGCATAATTCAGAGCAGTTTTTTGTTGTTTCATTAGAGATTTCAAAGTCTCTACTGACTCAGTGATTTCAACTTTGGTAACTCCAGTCATTTGTTTTTTATATTATGATACCTCTATCTCAAGTCTCCAGCTACTTTTGAGAATTGGTATGAATCTGATTTCATAGTCCAAACGAGGATTGAACGCTCTTTAACAGCTATTGGTTGGTAGCTTGCTCTCCTTTATCCCAATAAAGGAAAAACCTTCAAAAAATAAAGTTTACCCCAAGTTCTACTCTCTTGGTGCGCGTTCCCTCGACACTGAACTTATCTTCCTTTGAATAAGCCAATCGGAGTCATTATAACAAAGGGTTTTCCCACTGGAATCACCCAAATGCTCTAAGGCTAATAAACAAGCATACTTTAATTTCCAAACTTTACTTTCTAGACCAACTTTTAAATGGGGAATCGCTTGCTTGTCACCTAAATAACCTAAAGAAATAGCAGCAGCAATTCTTGATTTTACAAATTTATCTCCTAAATTAAGTAAAGTATCGATAAAAAGCTCATAAGCCGGTTCATATTTTAACCAACCAAATAGTTTAATAATATGGTAGTGCGCTCCATAATCTTCTTGAGCGTTTTTGTCAAAGGATTGTTTTAAAATATCTCCTTCCTTGGGATAGAAATCAAGCATTGCTTTACTGGCCAAATAACAATAGGCAAAATCAGTATTATAGAGGTCTTCAATGACTCTTTCTAAAGTTGGTTTTTCACTGTATTCATAAGCCATTTTCAGGTCTTGGGGATGATCCCAAATTGCTAAATCAAAACTTGACTCTACCTCAGAAAAATCAAAATTGTCCTTTTCTTGTGCTTTATCTGCTAAAAATCTCATTCCCCGAAGACGTAGAGACTGGGAAACAGGAGCAACCGCTATATTAGGAATAGCAGAATCATATTCTAAATGCATCAGGTCTTGAATAGCTCCTCGTCGGGCGTGGATATTTTTATCATTCAAGAATTTGATAATACGATGGACTTGAGCGTTATCTTCTGACAACTTGCTCTTGGCAGTTATAGCAGCACAAGCGATCGCAGAATCTTCGGACTCCGTAAATTTAGCAATTCTTTCTAATGCTGGTTTGTAATTGAGTTTAGTTAGAGTTTGAATGATGACTCGATAAACCTGTCCCTCTGTCTCCAATAATTGAGCAATTTCTTCGAGGATATCCGGATCAGATGTGCCAATTTCGCCGATCGCCCATACAGTATTTTCTACCATATAGCGATCACTATCCGCCAAAAAAGGTCGCATGACTTCGACAGCATGAGCTACTTTTAATCGTCCTAATGATTCGACTGCTTTACGCTGCGCCTGACAATTTTCCCTTATGGGGTTAGGATCTTGTAAAACTTTGATTAGTGCTTTGATGGAGCGTTCAGTGGGAAAGTTAACTAAATGTGCTGCTGCTAGATAACGGTGATATTTTTCTTTAAGTTGTTCGACTGGTGTTTCTAGCAGTTCAATGGCTTTTTCTTCGGTTAAACCAGGAAATAAGTTGAGAAAAGGACTATTCATTTTATTTGGCAATTATTTGGCAATTCATTAGCAAAACTTTGGACTTTTTCTTGCCTTGAGTAAACCTCTAGTTGAACCCCATACTTTTTCGTTTTAGCTAAAGTAATGGCATTACCAGTATTGGTTTCTCTGTTGGAGAATGGTGCATTCATTAGAAAAATTAGGGTTTAAAGTTCGTCCTGCTAAGACGTTGTAACTAAATTTGGGTGAGTTGTCTCTAGTGGAAGCTCATTAGCAAAACTTTGGATTTTTTCAAACTTGAGTAAACCTGTTGTTGATCCCCATACTTTTTCATCAGTATCAACATCAAAACCAGTATCTCTACTGACCCAAGTATTTTCTGTAACTTCTACCTCACTTTTCAAATAGGTCATCCGACCATCTTTACGAGGAATTAGACATTTATTTCCTGGTTCAACCTGTCCCACAAATTTATCTCCCTCTCTTTGGAAAACCATTGCACATCCATTACGCAGTTCAATAGATTCAAGGGTAATTGTTTTGAGTATTTCTAGATCACTTCCTGAGCCTGTATAAAGATCCTTATCTTTGAGAGCATAGTTTTCTACAAAAACATTGTCTCCCTGAGCAAAAACTCTATGTACATTTTGATGATGGGGATGCCAAGGATCGTAATCATAAACTTGTTCGGAATAAAAACCAATCCCCTCAAAAAAATCGAAGGGTAAAGGGCGGAAAAAAATCCGAATATGAGGGTGTATTCTCGGGTTATCTAAAGTTTGTTTAAAACTACTAAACTCACCCGCTAACCAACTAGCTAAAGTAATGGCATTATTCATATTTGCTTCTCTCTTATTAGACAGCCAGGAAACTCCCAACATATTAATTGACTAATTAAAGCCAACAAATCTGTTAAGAGTTTCCTTCTAGTTAGACTGGCAATTTCAGTTAATCAACTAGATTAAAATGCTTTTAAGACATTGAGTTGATAACGTAGTCAAGATAGCTGGTAAGTTCAGTAGCAGCTTGAGCAGACATATCACGAGGAACACAGAGACGGTCTCTTACTTTAGCAAAGGCTGCGACATAACCAGCAGTATTAATTCCTAAAGCGCGGTAAACTTCACGCTGACCAGCAATACCCCATTCATCAAGAGGACCAGTACCACCAACTACCAGACAGTAATTGATTAAACGTAAATAGTGACTTACATCACGAAGACACTTATCTTTACGAACTTGAGGGTCTACACTTGGACTAACCCCTTGAGGAAATTCGGCATAAACTGCATCAACAGCTTCTTTAGCCACTGCTTGGTAGTTAGAAGCTAATTTTTCTGCTGCTTCTAAGCGAGCAGCAGCACGGTTAACACTTCCTTGTACAGATTCAAGGTCTGAAGTGCTGGGAAAACGACCTGCAGCATCAGCAGACGCAATAACAGTAGTAACAACAGATTTCATTTCTTTTTTTTGTTCCTTAATTAATGTTGATAAAACCCATCATGAAGGTTCTAGAAAATTGGACTTTTATGAGCTAAAAAACCAATGAATTACGGTTCAGATTGATTAGCTAAGAGCTGAAATAACTCCATCAAAGTAACCAGCTACTTCAGTGGCTAAAAAACTACAATCACCTTCCGTCACGGTCATTTTTCGCTGAGAAGCTGTGTTGTTGACAAAAGCAACAGCAGCCGCTTTCATAATGCTTACGGCTCTTCCAGCAGAGGTCGTGGGAACACCTAATGCAGCATAGGTTTCTTTAAGACCATTTAAACAACGATCATCAAGAACAGAAGCATCACCAGCTAATAGAGCGTAGGTTACATAACGAAGAATGATTTCTCCATCCCGTAAACAAGCAGCCATGCGGCGGTTTGTATAACAGTTCCCACCAGCTTGAGTTAAACCAGCATTTTCACAAATCATACCTGCAACAGCATCAGAAACAATACAACTAGCATTACTGGCAATGAAGTTTACTGCATCGAGTCGTCTGTTTTGATTAGAAATATAGGATTTGAGGTCTGCTAATTCAGCTGTGCCTATATAACCAGTTTTGGCATCAGCAGAAATTACTGCCCGAGAAAAAGCATCTAACATTGAGTTCTCCTTAATTGAGCTTTGACTTTGAACACGAAATTTATGTTAGGGGGTTTTTCGCTCTTTGTCTTACTTCATGAAAAACTAAGTAACAAAATGTAATATTAATATTTCAATTGGTATCAACAATCAAGGCAACTATATTTAGGTTTTTTATTATGAATACTCCCATTCTTTGTAACCCGTTTTGAGCCACAGTTAGGACAAGAATCTTCAAGCTTTTTGAAAGACAATACTATGAGTAAAAAGAAGAGAGTATTCAATAAATTTAACATTAATAAAAAAGGAGGAAAATTAAAATTTCAATCAGATATAAGCACATCATAACTGAATCAAACTCAACTTAAGCATTTCAGCTTTTTGATTAATGCACAAGCAACTGAGCTTGCTTGAACTAGTTGGCAGCCAATGAGTCAAGAATCTCCCGTTGAACCCGAAGGGTCAGCGGTGAGAGTGTCAATAGCTAAATTAATGGCGCATTTTGACTTGAGAAGCTTCCATTCGGGTCAAAGCTGTTCTAGCAACTTCTCTAACATAGCTGTCTTCTGATTCATCAACAGCAATTTTAGAGAGTAAATCAGAGACTGTCTGGTAGTCTTCAAAGGTTTTAGGGTCTTCTTCATCCCCCTTGAGGACATTAAGTGATACGATCGCCTGAATTACAGACAGCTTTAATGAGATATCGTCAGTGTTTATTGCTTCTAGAAGGATATTGAGGGCAGGTTTACCAATCACTCCCAATGTTCCAGTGGCTGAAACTTTAATGCCTGAGTTGGGATCTTTGAGCGTTTTTCCTAAAGCATCAACAGCAACTTGAGGAAAAGATACTCCTGGATAGTCACGGGAAAAGAAGCGAGCAATTGCTGATAGGGTTTGAACGCAAGAAGCTCGAACATAATCTTGTTGACTGGTGTTTAATTCTTGGGCTAATGCTGGGATAGCATCTAGGCCAATTACTGTAAGTGCTTCACTAGACCCTTTTCGATAAAGGGGGTCTTCTTCTGATAATATCTGAATTAAGTTGGGAATAGTTTCGCTAGAAGCGATCGCAAGAATGTCAGTGATTACTCTTTGTCGCAACACAGGGTTTTTCTGTTTGAGTTGTTGATATAAATCTTCGGCTAACATAAACTTAAATCAATTGATTCGACAAAAAAACAAGATCACCAAAAGCCTTTGCGCTGATAATCACGTTCATTATATCAAACAAGGTTACGCCGTGTGCAACTTTTTGACTTAAGGGGAAAAAAGAGAGCGATCACGAAATGCTCTTTTTCTCCAGTTAAAATAGAAAAATCGAGACTCAGAGCATGAGAGACTAATTAAAACTCACATCTTGCACCAAGAAAAGTTGATATGAGAAGCGATAGCTAAAACCCTTATTTGATGGGGGTTTACATTAGTAGGAGCAGCCCTTTCAAGGTGTTGATTTTGTTGCTTTATTTTGGGCTAGAATTTTAGCAGTAGAAATATGAGGTCGCTTAACAGGACGAGTCCGTTTCCTTTTTCGTCTAGTCTTTTTCGGCCCACGAGGGTGAGATTGAAGAGTCTCTAACCTGCATTATTCATGAAGAAAAAACAAAACAAAAAAATAAGCAATTAG
>NZ_JARVCN010000117.1:0-9744 GCF_038442745.1 Crocosphaera sp. Alani8 | reverse complement strand
AACAAAGAATCCCCCGTTATAGCGACGAGAGGAGCTTAACGGTGGGAGTCGTCAAAATTCTGTACAAGATGTTCAAAATGCTTTCTCCAGGGGTATGAGTTCATCTGGAAGAGTTAATCACTATGGAGCAGGGTTTAGTTTTCAAGAAAGAAGAGATAATGCTATGCGTGTTGCAAGTATGGTACAAGCCGATCAGTCTATGGTTCAAGTTACAATTACAAGGCATGGTGGCGGTAGATTTAGAAAAAGTCGAACTGCTGAAGTGGATGTTTATGCAGATCAGATTTGTGTGGGGACACCAGAATCTTTGAGATGATAAATATCATTACATAACTTTTTCTTTAAAGCTCATTTGATTTTCAAAATAGCGAAATCAGTAATTAATTTCGCTATTTTTATTGTTTTATATTTTGTTGTAGTTTATGTAATTATGGTAGTCCTGAATACATTTTACCTGTATGTTCTGTATCCTCTCTATAGCCATAAGCAAATAAATATCTGTTCCATCCTTAAGAAGTTTTTCAAAATATTTTAAAATTGGTTCGATGTTCATTCTTGTAAGCTTTCATAACTTTTTTGGGAAATAAGTATAGCAGAATCATTTTGATTTTGTATTTCATAAATAACATCGTCTTCAGTAACAGATTTGATCAGATTGTTGAAATTTTCTGGATTATTTGTAATGTTTAGCTTTTGTATCATCTTATTTGGTAAAATCTCTCAAAATTAAATGGTATTGTAGAACATCATACTTAATCAAGGAGATAAGATCAATAAAAATTATAGAAAAAAATAAAAATGACATTAAAATAAAAAAAGAAAATCAAAGCTTGAAACTTTATGAAGACCAAAATAGAAAAATGGAAATGTATAGAAGGGTGTGGGGCTTGTTGTAACTTAGATCCAGGCGATCGCCCCGACTTAGAAGACTATTTAACCCCAGAAGAATTAGACCATTATTTAAGTTTAGTGGGAGAAGATGGATGGTGTCTTAATTTCGACCATGAAAGCCGAAAATGTATAGTCTATGAACAACGTCCCCGTTTTTGTCGCGTACAACCCGATAGTTTTCAAGAAATGTACGATATTGATCCCTCTGAATTTAACGACTTTGCCATTGAATGTTGTCGCCAACAAATAGAAGGAGTTTACGGTGCCAAAAGTACCGAAATGAAACACTATAATAGAGAAATCTCTCAAACTATCTAAGCGCAGTAAGGAGGTTAACCCATCGATACCATTTACGGAAACCTGCAAGGGTTAAAATCTAGTCAAATTAAGCAACTAAAACGACTTTATAACCAAAAATTACAAGGCGATCGCTTCACGTCTCCAGAGTTTGCCCAAAGACTAGCGGCGGTGAGTTCGGACCTTGGTCAAGGAGTCTGCGCCTACGTAAACCGTCGTGGCCAAGTGATTCGGGTGGGAGTGGGGACCCCTCGACAAACCCAAATACCTGCCCTAGAATTACCCCGTTACGGTGCTGAACGACTTTGTGGTATTCGTTGCATCGCCACCCAACTCAAAGCCGAGTCTCCCAGAGAGTCTAGTTTAACGGCCATGGTACTGCAACGTCTGGACAGCTTGGTTGTATTATCCATCACCTCAGAAGGAAAAATGCGACGGGGTGGAGGGGCAACCGGATATGTCAAAGAGGCCTATATTGCCCATTTACTGCCCACTTCAGAGTTCAACCCCAACCATGCTTATTACTGGACTGTTTCCTCTGCCATGACCCTAGAAACCCTCTCAGAACAGGACTTTTTGGGGTTAGTAGAAGGACTAGAAGCGGAGTTTCGTCGGGAATATGTAGCCCAACAGGTAGAAGGAGATCACGAACGAGTGGTTATCGTTGGCTTACAAACAGGAAAAATGAGCGATCGCACCTTTGCTGAAGAGGTGGCAGAAGTGGAACGACTGGTGGAAACTGCCGGAGGAGAAACAGTTGAAACCATCCGCCAAAAACGACCCCAACCCCATCCTCAAACCTTGGTAGGAAAGGGTAAAGTAGAAGAAATTGCTTTACGGGTGCAAACTTTGGGGGCTAACCTAGTGGTGTTTAGTCTGGACTTATCACCAGCCCAAGTGCGAAACTTGGAAGCACAGTTAGGTATTAAAGTGGTTGATCGTACTGAGGTAATTTTAGATATTTTTGCTCAACGGGCCCAGTCCCGGGCCGGAAAGTTACAAGTTGAGTTGGCACAGTTAGAGTATATGCTACCTCGGTTAGTAGGGCGGGGGCAAGCCATGTCCCGTTTAGGGGGTGGTATCGGGACCAGAGGACCAGGGGAAACCAAGTTGGAGACTGAACGTAGGGGTATTCAACGGCGTATTTCTCGGTTGCAACAAGAAGTTAATAAGCTGCGATCGCATCGTTCCCGTCTTCGTCAACAACGTCAAAAACAGGAGGTTCCCAGTATTGCTATTGTCGGCTATACCAATGCTGGTAAGTCAACATTAATCAATGCTTTAACCAACGCGGAGGTGTACACTGCGGATCAACTTTTTGCCACTCTTGATCCTACTACTCGCCGTTTATCTGGGGTTAACGATGATACAGGGCAACCTTACACTTTTCTCCTAACAGATACAGTGGGGTTTATTCACGAGTTACCCCCGTCTTTAGTGGATGCGTTTCGGGCAACTTTGGAGGAGGTTACAGAAGCGGATGCGTTGTTACATTTGGTTGATTTATCTCACCCGGCTTGGCAACATCATATACAATCGGTGATGAATATTCTACAGGAAATGCCCCTAGTTCCCGGGCCAATTTTATTAGTATTTAATAAAATCGACACTGTAGATGGAGAAACCTTAAAGGTTGCACAAGAAGAGTATCCTTTAGCCATTTTCATTTCTGCTAGTCAACGGTTAGGGTTAGAAACATTACGCTACAAGTTGAGTCAGTTGGTTCAGTATGCTTTAAATAATTCCTAACTGTTGAATTAGAATAACAAACTTTTAAATTGATTAAAAAGCTTGTATCCATTCTTTGATCTCATAATTTGTCCAGATCCCATGTTTCCAATAGGGATCATTTTCAATCAATTGCTTGACTTTTTCAGAATTTTCTGATTCGTAAATTCCAAATACTTTAGTATTATCTTTAGTTGGTCCAATAGTGATTAAAATTCCTGCTTCTTTTTGCTTTTGTAAACCGTCCAAATGATCTTGACGGTAAGGAGTTCTTTTTTCTAAAGCATTTTCGCAGTAACTACCAAATAAAATGTATTTCGGCATAATCGTTTTTTGCTGATGATTATTACAGTTAATTATAATCTATAAAGGTGGGCAATGCCCACCCAACGAAATGTTAGGAAATATAGTCTTGCAATGCTTTAACCTCTAAGGGTTCTGTTTGTAAAGCACGAATAGCTGCAACGGTTGCTTTTGCCCCTGCTATGGTAGTAATAATGGGCAATTTATAGTCTAAAGCAGTGCGGCGAATCTTACGACCATCAATTTGAGAATCTTCTCCACTGGGGGTATTAATAATAAATTGAATCTGTTTATTTTTGATCCAATCTATCACATGGGGACGACCTTCGTGCAGTTTTAAAACAACTTCTACTCCTTCTATTCCGTTCTCTTCTAACACTTTTTGTGTCCCAGAAGTTGCCACAACTTTAAACCCTAAATCAACCAAATCTTTCACCACTGGAACCGTTGAAACTTTATCCCGATCGCTCATGGAAACAAACACAGTTCCTTCGGTTGCTAAATCAACACCGGCCGCAATTTCGGCTTTAGCAAACGCCTTACCAAAGTCATCATCTATTCCCATTACTTCACCGGTAGAACGCATTTCAGGCCCCAATAAAGTATCAGCACCGGGGAATTTTTGGAAGGGTAAAACTGCCTCTTTTACAGCAATATGACGGGGAACAAATTCTTCTGTTATTCCTAACTCCTCTAAGGTTTTTCCTGACATCACTAAAGAGGCAATTTTTGCTAAAGGCCGTCCCGTTGCTTTAGATACATAGGGAACCGTTCGAGAGGCGCGGGGGTTGGCTTCTAAAATGTAAACTTGTTCCCCTTGAACTGCGTATTGAATGTTCATTAACCCCACCACTTTTAAGCTGTTAGCTAAAGCATTAGTCCAGCTACGAATAGTATCGATAGCGTTAGTTGAAAGGGTGGTAAAAGGAACCGAACAAGCAGAGTCTCCAGAGTGTACACCTGCTTGTTCAATATGTTCCATAATGCCACCAATAACTACTTTTCCTGTAGTGTCGCACAACGCATCTACATCCACCTCGATGGCATTTTCTAAGAATTTATCGATTAAAATAGGATGATCTGGTTCAACTTGTACCGCATACGTCATATACCTCTCCAACTCTTCGTCAGAATAGACGATCTCCATTGCGCGTCCTCCCAACACATAGGAGGGACGAACCACCACAGGATAACCAATACGAGAAGAAACCGCTAAAGACTCCTCATAGCTGCGAGAAATACCGTTAGGAGGTTGTTTAATATGGAGATCGTGTAAAATCTTTTCAAAGCGTTCCCGATCTTCTGCGGTGTCAATAGAGTCGGGAGAGGTTCCCCATATTTTGGTTTGTACGGGACATTCAGGAGTATCGAGGTATGTCTGCAATGGAACCGCAAGTTTTAAAGGGGTTTGTCCCCCAAACTGAATAATAACCCCCACAGGGTTCTCGGTTTCGATGATATTTAAAACGTCTTCTTTGGTTAACGGTTCAAAATATAGGCAATCGCTAGTATCATAATCTGTGGAAACGGTTTCTGGGTTGGAGTTAACCATGATGGTTTCAAACCCTGCGTCGCTGAGGGAAAAGGACGCATGACAGCAACAGTAGTCAAACTCGATCCCTTGTCCAATGCGGTTGGGACCTCCCCCTAAAATCATTACTTTCTGTTTTTCGGTGACATTGACTTCTGTTTCTTCGGGTTCGTAGGTGGAATAATAATAAGGGGTATAAGCTTCAAACTCCGCAGCGCAAGTATCCACTACTTTATAAACTGGGATCACCCCTAAACTTTTACGGAGGTTTCTCACTTCATCTTCGGTGGTTTTGGTTGCGAATGCTATCTGGCGATCGCTGAACCCTTTTTGTTTAATAGTGCGCATTTCAGACGCAGTAATATCCTCTAACTTAGTTTGTTTGAGGACTTTTTCTGTTTCGATGAGATCCCCTAACTTATCCAAAAACCAGATATCTATTGCTGTCAACTCGTATATTTCTTCTGCCGTCATACCCAGTCTCATGGCATGATAAATACTATAAACTCGCTCCGGGTTAGGAGTGCGTAAACTAGAACGAACTTGAGATAGGGAGGGTAAGGTTTCTTGGCGATCGCAGCCAAACCCGTAGCGTCCAGTTTCTAGCGATCGTAACGCTTTTTGGAAGGACTCTTGAAATGTGCGTCCGATGGCCATTGCTTCCCCCACAGACTTCATCTGGGTGGTTAAAATAGCTTGTGATCCGGGAAACTTCTCAAAAGCAAAGCGAGGTATTTTGGTTACCACATAGTCAATGGTGGGTTCAAAGGATGCGGGGGTTTGTTTGGTGATGTCGTTGGATATTTCGTTGAGGGTGTAACCCACTGCTAACTTAGCTGCAAACTTAGCAATAGGGAACCCTGTCGCTTTTGATGCTAAAGCGGAGGAACGAGAGACACGGGGGTTCATTTCGATGACGATCACATCGCCATTAAGAGGGTTAACGGAGAACTGAATGTTAGATCCGCCGGTTTCTACCCCAATCTCTCTTATAATAGCTTGGGAATAGTCCCTTAATCGTTGATACTCTTTATCGGTTAAAGTTTGCGCCGGTGCAACGGTGATGGAGTCCCCTGTATGCACTCCCATCGGCTCAAAGTTTTCGATGGAACAGATAATGACCACATTATCCGCTAAGTCTCGCATTACTTCTAGTTCGTATTCCTTCCACCCCAATAAGGATTTTTCCACTAAAATTTGCGATACGGGGGACGCATCGATACCAAACTGCGCCATTTCCTCGAATTCTTCCTGGTTATAGGCAATACCTCCTCCTGTCCCTCCCAAGGTGAATGCAGGACGTATAATCAAGGGATAAGATCCTATTTCCTCCCCGATCGCTTGTGCTTCTTTGAGGGTACTTGCGATACCGGAAGGACACACAGGAACCCCGATCTTTTTCATCGCTTCTTTAAAGAGTTCCCGATCCTCTGCTTTTTCAATAGCAGGTAATTTGGCCCCGATCAACTCTACATTATACTTATCCAAAACGCCATTTTTTGCCAAACCCACAGCAACATTAAGAGCAGTTTGTCCTCCCATTGTTGGTAATAACGCATCGGGACGCTCTTTGGCAATAACTTTTTCTACCATATCGGGGGTGAGGGGTTCGATATAGGTGCGATTAGCCATTTCTGGATCGGTCATAATAGAAGCAGGGTTAGAGTTGACCAATACTACTTCATAGCCTTCTTCTCGTAGTGCTTTACAGGCTTGAGTACCAGAATAGTCAAATTCGCAAGCTTGGCCAATAACAATGGGGCCTGCACCCAAAATTAAGATTTTCTTTAGGTCTTCACGGCGTGGCATAAGCGTTCTTGTAGAGTTAGATAGAATAAACCGAATTTATTGTATAGGTTGTCTTTGCGATTTTTGCTACAATCTAATCCTTTATTTAGGTTTAAGGGGTTTGGGTTAGTTATAAGTTTATAGGTATAACAGCAAAATAGTTGAGAAATTGTTTCTCAATTTTATAAGTTAATGTTGATTAAAGAGGAGTATCTAAAAATATGGATTCTTTTTTCCAGTTTTTTTATTGGTTTTTTTAATAATTTCTATTTTACAGAATTTTAGTAGTAATTCAATGTTAAGTAAAGCCATAAAACAAAATGATCAGTTGGCGTACTTAGATGCTATTTATTCTGTTTTATCTGCTATATATTTTCTGTTGTTAACTCTAGTTTTTAAAATGTTGACAGATGATATGTAATAGAGTAGAGTTGCCTAAACAAATTATACTAATTTGCCCACCCAATAATATTGATATGTTATTTTTAAAAAAGTTGATTATGGAGAATTAATTAATGAGAGTAAAAGTTGTTATCCACGAAGCAGAAGAAGGCGGTTTTTGGGCAGAAGTTCCTGCACTTCCAGGTTGTGCAACCCAAGGAGATACTTTTGAGGAATTATTACAAAACCTTTATGAAGCAATAGAAGGTCATTTATCCGTCGATATTGAAACCATTGAAACTGATGATAAGACTCGTATTCTGGATATTGCTGTATAACTTATGAAGTCTATTTCTGGTAAAAAATTTGCTAAAATTTTAGAAAGTAATGGTTGGGTAAAAGTTCGATTCCAAGGAAGTCATCATATCTATGCAAACCCCAATAAAATCAATAAAATTTCTGTTCCTATTCATGGAAATAAAGACCTGAAAATTGGGTTATTGCGACATTTTATGAAACAAGCAGAATTAACAGAAGAAGATTTGAAATAGACTACAATATTTTATCATATTCAGCATGATGTCCAATCCAAAACCAAGCTAACTCATCCTTATCTTGAACTGCGATTGCTCGATAATGAATTCCGATCCGAACTGACCAAAATTGATCAACTTTTTTAAAATGTAGTGAGGGATAATAGGGATCTTGTTTGAGTTTTTCATAACAGTTATCTGCTATTTTTTGTATATGGGGTGGTAACTGTCGATAATAATACCAAAAATCAGAAGTTGCACGATGTTTCACAAATCTCTACACTTCCCTTCTCTTAGATCTTGTAACGCTTTTTCTGCTAGTGCATCAAGTTTGCCTTTTGTCACATCTTCTTCAAATTTTTGATCCCATTCTTGTGCATCAAATTCAGCAAACCAAGTCCGAAAATTAGCTAGATCCCTATCAGAAAGCTCACTAACAGCTTGTTTAATTTCCGTTAATTTTGTTTTTTCCATAAATTTTAATCTTTATCTTGAATTATATTAGGATATAGTGATTTAGTTTTACATCTATTTTACATCAATAATGGAGAATCGTAATATGTAGAAAAAATAATTACAAAATATTTTCAATCTTCTCTTTCAAATCAGGTAAATTATCTTTAACAATCATCCAAATAATATTAAGAGCAATCCTAAAATATTCATGAGTAATAATATTTCTAACATCAATAGTTCCCACCCAAGGAAGATCAGGGTATTTTTCTTTAGTTTCCTGGGACACTCTACTAGAAGCTTCGCCAATAATAATTAAATGATGAACTACCCAAGTTTGTATTAATTCATCTTTCATAAATCTATCTTTCCCTGGTTCGGCATACTTTTCTATTTGCTTAATTGTGTCTAAGATATCTTGTAATCTTTCCCGATCATCTCTCATAATTTAATCGCTTCCTGTAATACTTTTTCTTTGATTCTTTCTCTCAAACCATTAACAGTAACAATATCAACCTTTCGACCTAAAATTGATTGTAAATCTTGCATTAAACCAGAAGGAAACCAGGGAGTAATTTTATCTAAATCATAATCAATTAATAAATCAATATCACTATTTTCTGTTTCTTCACCTCTGGCAACTGAGCCAAAAATCCTTATGTTATATGCACCATATTGAGCAGCAATATCAATAATTTCTTGACGTTTTTTTCTAGTAATTGTTTAAGTTCCATTTTAAAAACTTATTGATTCAATTTGACATATATATTTCATCATATCATAGTTAGTTTATTTTTTGTTTGATTTAGGAATTAAATTCATTAAAGTTCTTAGTGTATGATTAACCGATTTAGAATCAGTAAAATACTCCTTAACATCAGAACTTAAGATAATTTAACCTTCACTTGATAACAGAAGATTAGATGATTTTATATCAATTTAAAAATCATAAGAACGTATTTTCTTGTATCACAATCTCAATTATTTATTTTTTCCCTCTCATGATTCTGCTTTCATTATCTCATCAGTGAATTATAATAAAATTAGCTTAACTTAACTTATGTCTATGAATACTCATCCTCTCAAATCAGTAATTACTCAAAAGCAACTCTATGATCAAAATTTTTGTTTATGGATAGAAACCACTATTAAACAAATAAAAACACAAGATTTTGATAAAATCGACTGGGATAATGTTATTGAGGAATTAGATAGTTTGGGTAAGTCCGAGAAACGAGAATTGAAAAATCACTTAGTTGTCTTATTGGAACACCTATTAAAATTAGCTTGTTGGGAAACAGAAAAAGAGTACAATCAAAGAAATTGGAAAGGAACTATTAGAGAACAAAGAAGACAAATTTTATTATTGCTTGAAGATAGTCCCAGTTTAAAACCCTTATTTTATGAGAATCTTCCTAAATGTTACAGCGAAGCAAGAAAAATTGTTTTAGATAAGACCAGTTTATCTGATCGTCTGATTCCTTTAGAGATTCCTTTTCCCGTTGAAGATATTTTAAACTATGACCATTTACTTTAAACTCTTGGAGATATAAACAGTGAATTGGTTTAGAGATAGAATGAGAAGTTTTCGGTTACCAGGTTCACAAAATAATAATAGTTTAGAAACGGAAATTGAACAACGAGCTTATGAACTTTGGGAAGAAGCAGGAAGACAAGACGAAACTTTTGATTATTATTATCAAAAAGCAAAATTAGAACGAGAGATTCAACCAACTGCTTATGAACTTTGGGAAGAAGCAGGAAAACCTAAAGGAGAATTGTACAAATATAGCATTTCCCACAGTTATGAGGTACAGTAACAGCAATGAGCAAACCAGT
>NZ_JARVCN010000116.1:0-9752 GCF_038442745.1 Crocosphaera sp. Alani8 | reverse complement strand
TATTCTCAAACACTTTGGCTCAAACTATACAATTAATTTTGCTTAGGTACTTATGATCGTTGTTACGATAGGCTTCAAGAGAGTTGACACTGTTCAGAAAAAAAGGAAGTTCGTCCGCACTACTATCGACGATGTTTGTTGGGTTAGCAGTTAAGTTAGCAGTATAACTTTCTAGCCCACTACCAAAATTAGAAGTTTTGACATTGAAAAAGCTTCTGTTGCTTCTTTCTCCAATCACTGCAGCCGCATCGTGAAAGCCACTTCCGGGCAGGGGACTATGGTCAAAGTCAAAGTCATTAATATCAAACCCCTCAACAAAAGTTACTGTGGTATCCCAGCGAAAGGTCAAAACAGTATAGTTCTGGATATTTACGACAGAGGGTAGAGCGCCATTGACAATTAGGTTACCTTGGCTATCAAAAGCATTACCACCATTAGTTGGTCGGCTGGTCAAAGCAAGGGGAATTCCACCTTGGAACAAAATTGAATCCCGATAGTCTGCTGTTCCTGCGGTAAATACTTCATAGGTTACAGTTATACCATCGTCCGTTAAGGTTGCTCCAGGTCCGTCAAGTATTAGGTCGTTTAAATCAAAAGTTGCGGCGATAGTGGGCTGAGCCGCTGCCAACACATTCCCCACAATTAAGGCAAATTTAAAGAGACTGGGTTTCATAATGTAAATGATTGTTGTTAGTGTTTAGTTTTATGATTAATAAATTGTGCATTTTTATATAAGAGTTTAACTCACAATTATAGTTTTGCGTAGAGTGTGGACAATCGGGCGAAAGGGCTAAAATATCTATGCATAACTTTTATTCCTATTCCAACAAGCGGTTAATTCGGTCTACCTGCATTCCTTTCCAGGAACTAGCGACAATCTTGTTTCCATCAAAGCCAGGTTGACTGGGGTAACCAACAATCTCCCGAAAGGAACCGTACAAAAATTCTATTCGATAGTTACTTGTGACCGGAAAATAAAACTCCTCCCCAGGAATTTCTAGCCCTTCCTCAATGATTTGTAAATCATCAATACTGGTAACGTTGTTATCACTGTCTAGGTTAACGGTGGCAGCTTCGGCTAAGGTAAGCCAAAATGGAGTCTGTAAACTGGTCATTAAAGAAATGACTTGTTTACTTTTAATTACTCTTGTTAACATTTGTTTATGTTTGTTATTAAACTGATAACTTTATCGATATTACTATATACATTTTAGTAAGTGGTATTAAAAATTAGTTAAATAGGGAAAATTTACGTGAAAATACGTTAGCGTGACAGAAGAACTTATAACGATTTAGAAGCATACTATGACTGTCGATCAACTACTATTGCTTATTGCTTTACTAAGCCCAGGAATTTTATTATCTGCCTTGGTAATGGGGAGCTTTGCTAAAGGAGGTTAGGTTAAATCCTGACTAAAACTCAGAGGGGCAAGAGATATCGATAACGACTCACTTGCCCCTCTGATGTGGTATATCCCTCACCTTTAATCTTTGTCTGTTTGGTCATGGGATTGATTTGGGGAGATGGAATCAACGCCGTCTAAATTAGCTTCGAGGTTTTTCCTTTGTTCCATTTGACTGAGGAAATACCCTGTCATCATGGCCGAGGCGAGAAGATTGGCTAAATTTTCTCGGTCCGTGGTAACTTGAATGTTGAAATCTTCCGATGGAAGCATCCCCACTAGACCTTGTACATTTTGCGTAATAATTTGTTGAATCTCAGGACTAGCAGATTGAGCGATGCGAGAAAGTGTGTCAGGATGTTGTTGTTGTAAATATTGAATTAGGGTGTTAGGATCTTGTTCTTCTGGTTCAGAAGCGAAAAAATCAAAGTTGAATACCATTAGAACTCCAAAATTGGGGTTGACTTATGTTCCACTGTTATATACTTCCCACTATAAACCCTACGGAGAAAAATCGCTAAAAATTAATCTGTAGATTGGGGAAACTGGTCAATCTCAAAATATTGATGAAATTTTGTGGTCACTTCTAATAAATATGATCTTCCAGTTTCTTGGCGACGTTTACGGACAAAACCCATCTCTACTAATTCTTGGACGTGCTGATAGGCGGTACTTCCCCTAAGTTCAATTAACTCTGTTTGAACAATAGGATTCTTCAGCGCAATGGCTGCGAGGGTTCTCAGGGTTCCTTTTCCTAGTTCTGCTGGAATAATGTTGTCAGTAAGATCGTCAAAAACGGAACGCAACTGTAGACTATAACCGGTTTCTGTTTCCACCACCTCTAAAGCACTGTCACGATAAGCATAATCAGAAATCAATTCCATCATCGCTTCTTGTGCTATGTCCACTTCACACTCAGCACATTGAGCAATATCCGTTAAAGTTAGGGGTTGGGCTTTAAGATAGAGGATAGCCTCTATTTTCGTTGCTAGTTTCATCATCTTCTATTTTTAATCGGAGAAAATATCGATTTCGGTGGGGTTGAGATTGAGTTTTATGGGGTGGTCATATCCAATAAAATCAAGGAATTGAGTCAAAATTTCTAGGGTTGAGTCGTCTTGAAAATGGTTCGGTTTGGTTGCAGGATGGGGATAATAAACTAGTCCAGTACACTTAGTTTGATCGTAAATAACCTGACAAAAGGAAAAAGAAAAAGTTTCTGCTGGTGAGTCAGGATTCCATTTAACAAATTCAAAGGTATGTTGGGGATTATATAGTCTAAATCTATAAGGACTAATTTTGACGTTTAAAGTTCCCTCATAAAAACAAGAAATATCTAATCCTAATTCTTTAAAGAAAGGAGTTTGCATCTTAATAGTCCCTTGAGGATAAGGACTATGTTTTGTCATTCCTGAAGCAACCCGATGACCTTTGCTTATAGTCCCGTTGACCGTTATCCAATCTTTTGTCATGGCTGTTTTTGTTTAGATGGTATACTACCATAGATGAAAGTTTATGAGCTTCTTTTTTTATAAAATTTACTACTTTTAGCAAGCTTTTTGAGTAATAGTTTTATTATGGATCTTAGAACCTGCGAAATTAATTTAAATCATTGGTATGTGGTAGCACAAAGCAGAGAAATTACGACCAAACCCGTAGAGGTTAAGTTGTGGTACCGTTCAATTGTGCTTTATCGAGATAGTACGGGAAAGATTTATGGATTAGATAATCGTTGTCCCCATCGTCAGGTTAAACTGAGCGATGGGAAAGTAGTAGAAAACTCTTTAGAATGCGCTTATCATGGTTGGAAATTTAATGGAGAAGGAAGCTGTACTTTGATTCCTTACTTATTAGAAAATCAAGCTTTACCTCAAGGAAAAATTTATAGTTATCCTGTGCAAGAAAGTGATGGCTTTATCTGGATTTTTTTAGGAGATAAAGAGCTACTTAAATCAGAGAATATTCAACCTATGAGTATTGGGGAATGGGAACATCTTAATTATATTAGTACGGTTTCTGTTATCGATTGTCAGGCTCACTTTTCTTTCCTAATCGAAAATTTAATGGATATGTATCATGGTCATCTTCATGAAGACTATCAAGCTTGGACAGACGCAAAATTAAAAAAGTTGATTACTACTGAGAATGAAGTTAAAGGAGTTTACGAAGCCAAAAGTTATTATAAAATTGATAAAATTTGGTCAATATTTCAGTTATTTTTTCCTAGACTTCGGTCTCTACATTCTGAGTCCTTGATGGTGAATTATTGTTATCCTCATTGGCAATCTACTTTAGGAAAAGACTTTACTATCTATTGTTTATTTTCTCCCATCAGCTTAACTCATACTAAAGCATATCTGGTTCACTTTACTTCTTTAAATGCCTTTTGGCGGTTACATAAATTACCGCAATGGTTTAGACAGTTTATCAAAGATAAACTTTATGGTGCAGCACAAACCATGTTAGACGGATTAGTTAAACAGGATATCACTATGATCGAACAAGAACAACAAGCTTATGAGAAACTATTAAGAAAGCCAACCTATGAGGTTAATGCTACTATTCCCGCTGTTCAAAAAATGATCAAAAAACAAGTAGCAACAAAAGATATTTCTGCTTTTGTTAAAAAATTCACCTTGGATTTGGATGAAAAGACAAACAAACAGAAAAGTGAAGAGAACTCTATCAGATAAATCATTATTCCATGATTAGATTATTGAGAAATGTACATCAAGAGCAAAATTAGATCAACAACAATGGTATAGTAATGACGATGAACCGATTAAAAATAATACCCAAATATGGAAAATGTTACGCCTAATTTTATTTCTCCTCAATTATCTAGCGAAGACCTGAAATTAGAAAGTCCATTAAAATTAGGTGTATTAGCATCAGGAAGTGGAACAAACTTTAGTGCGATCGCTGAAGCTATCAATAAAAAACAATTAAACGCCACAATCCCCCTTTTAATTTATAATAATCCCCAAGCCACAGTTAAAGATAAAGCGAGTGCTTTCAACATTGAATCCAAACTACTTAACCATCGAGAATTTAAGCAGCGAGAAGACTTAGATCAAGCCATTGTGGACCTGTTTAAATCTTATCAAATTGATTGGGTCATCATGGCAGGTTGGATGAGAATTGTAACCCCTGTCTTGTTAGAAGCATTCCCCAACCATGTGATTAATATTCATCCCAGTTTATTGCCTAGTTTTAAAGGAATTAAAGCAGTAGAACAGGCATTACAAGCAGGTGTTAAAATTACAGGATGTACTGTTCACCTTGCTAGTTTGGAAGTAGATAGCGGACCTATTTTGTTACAAGCTGCAGTTCCTATTTTAGCCAACGATACCCCAGAGACCTTACACAATAGAATCCAGATACAAGAACATAAAATTTTTCCCTTGGGCATTGCCTTAGCGTCTAAATTATACCCTTAAAATCACTTAATTAACTATGAATGCTTGTCCAGAATATATTCTTTTTGCTCAACACGGATGGGCTGATACCAATGAAGAAATAAATCAACTTGCCACCAAATTAGCCAACGATAAGACGATGGTTATTAGTCCTAATTTGGGATGGTTAAAAACTTGGTTAACCATTGAACCCTTAATTGAAAAAGTAACCAAAAAAGCAGAAGAAATCGACGAAAAATATCCCCAAACTCCTTGGCGAATTATTGGTCATTCTATGGGAGGATTAATTTGGATCGAAGTGCTGAATAAAAACCCTCAATGGTGGGAAAAAATACACTCTTTCGTCTTGATTGCTTCTCCCGTTGGTGGGGCAGATTTAGCAAGAATTATTGACCCATTATCCATTGGAGTTGGTATTGCTTCCGACTTAGGAACAAACCGCCGTTTAAAAGCAGATAGAATCACAAAAATTGTGCCAACATTGGTCATTGCAGGTAATACGGATAACGGCAGCGATGGCACCATTCCCGTTTCATCTACCAAATTATCCTACAGTCATTTTGTTTGTTTACCCAATATTTCCCATAGTCAATTAAAAAATCATCCTATCCTAGTAGATGTTATTCAAAAATTCTGGAAAACCTCTCCAACTCCCGCCCTATTTGAAAAAGATTTTTCTACAGTTTTAATCGAGAGATTACAATTTATTCCTGGGATGACCGATGGTCATTCTAAGGACTTTGGAAAAGCCAAATCTTACCTAAATTTTGAAAGAGGAATCTCTATTAAGTTGTGGAAAAATCCCTTAAATATCCTTCATATTTTTGTGGTCAATGAGCAACAAGAATGTTTGTATGCCGGGTTTGTCGGATGGATACATTCAGACGGACTATACCAAGCTTTAGAAGATATTCACCAAGACTATTATGAATTAGTTATCCACGGACTCGATTAATTGTCTAGAGAATTTCTGCCTATCTTCTGGATCAACATTAAAGAATAATGTTTCTATGACAATAACATTTTACCCCAATAATAACAAACGACAGATTTTTATGCTAACTTTTTATAGAGGAGTTTAACTCTCACTATTTGTGTTTATCTATCCACAGACCCTTGCAAACGCGATTATCAATTTGTCTTTGTAGTAGTGATAAATCTCTCACTCAGTTATTGACCAATCATCTGAGTGACGATCGCTATCACCTACATATCATCGATCAACTCAAGAACTTAATTCCTTTTTTGGGGGATTATAGCGAAACAATAGATTGCTTAATTGTTCTAGAAGAACCCTCTATTCTGCCATTGTTTAACAAACTCTATGAACAAGGAACCCTTTTGCCGGTTGTTATTCTTCAGGAAAAGGACGAGCAATCCACAGCTGTGTCTAATGTAGAATCACCTACTTTTTTGTACCACAGTGCCGAGGTGCATCACAGGACAACAGAATTAGATGACATTCAAATGATCATCGATCGAGCAATTACTAAGTTTTTACATTTAGGGCCAAGTTGTTTTATTACCGATCGCCCCCTGTCTTCTGAACAAGATACGAATACGGAAAATAATCAGAGTCTTTTACTCTTACAACAGCGTCGTTTAGCAGAAAAACTAAAAGAAAGATTAGGCTATTTGGGGGTTTATTATAAACGAAACCCTCAGTATTTTTACCGAAATCTTTCCCCAGAAGATAAACAAGTATTGCTAAAAGAATTAATGACCAATTATCGGGAGATAATTTTGAATTATTTTGGTGAAAATACGGAAATAAATCAGGCCATTGATCAATTTGTTAATCAAGCTTTTTTTGCGGATATATCTGTGTCCCGTGTCTTAGAAATGCACATGGAATTAATGGACGAGTTTTCTCAGCAACTCAAATTGGAAGGACGTAGCGAAGAAATTTTGCAGGATTATCGCCTAACCATTATTGATATTTTAGCTCATTTAGGGGAAATGTATCGTCGTTGTATTCCTAGAGGGGATTTACTTTTTGATTTATTAAATCAAATCGATTAAAGTGGTCAAAGATTATAAAATGCTACTAAGATAACTCTTATTGTTTTATTGTTATGTCAACCTTCGATATTTTTCTGATGATTTTTCTTGATGTGTGACCATGATTGATTTCAAAAAGACCTATGTTCTCAAACTCTACGTCGCTGGTAATACCCCTAACTCTGTGCGGGCCTTAAAAACATTAAAAAACATTCTTGAAGACGAGTTTAAGGGGGTTTATGCTTTAAAAGTTATCGATGTGTTGAAAAATCCACAACTAGCTGAAGAAGATAAAATTTTGGCAACACCAACCCTAGCCAAAATTCTCCCCCCACCCGTGCGTAAAATCATCGGAGACCTTTCTGATCGAGAAAAAGTTTTAATTGGTCTGGATCTTCTTTACGAAGAGATTAGGGAAAGGGAAAAAGATCCCTAAATAGTTAACGAAATACACTTTTTAAAATTCCCCTTTAAGATTCCATAAACTTTAATACTTTTAATTACATAACGATCATAAATAAGTCATGAACCAACCCCTTCCTAGTGAAAATCAATCGCAAAAATTAGCCCCTAAAGGTGTCCGTAAAATTCGGACAATGATCGAAGGATTGGACGAGATTACCCACGGAGGTTTACCTCTAGGAAGAACCACCTTGGCCAGTGGAACATCGGGAACAGGAAAAACCCTTTTTGCGGTACAATTCCTTTATCATGGCATCAAGTATTTTGATTATCCTGGGCTTTTTGTTACCTTTGAAGAATCCCCCCACGACATCATCGAAAATGCCTATAGTTTTGGTTGGGACTTACAAAAACTAATCGATGAAGGTCAATTATTTATTTTAGATGCTTCCCCCGATCCCGAAGGGCAAGAAGTGGTAGGAAGTTTTGATTTATCGGCTTTAATCGAACGGATACAATACGCCATCTATAAGTACAAAGCCAAGTTAGTCTCTATTGACTCGGTTACTGCGGTGTTTCAGCAATACGACGCAGCCTCTGTGGTGAGACGGGAAATATTTCGCCTCGTTGCCCGTCTCAAACAGTTAGGAGTTACATCCATCTTAACCACAGAAAGAGTAGAAGAATACGGACAAATTGCCCGTTTTGGAGTAGAAGAATTTGTCTCAGATAATGTGATTATCGTGCGCAATGTTTTAGAAGGGGAACGTCGTCGCCGTACTATCGAAATTCTCAAGTTACGGGGAACAACCCACATGAAAGGAGAATACCCTTTTACCATCACCAACGATGGTATCAATATCTTCCCATTGGGGGCAATGAGATTGACACAGCGATCGTCCAATGCGCGAATTTCCTCCGGTGTTAAAACCTTGGATCAAATGTGTGGAGGTGGATTCTTTAAAGACTCCATTATTCTTGCTACTGGGGCAACCGGAACCGGTAAAACTTTACTGGTGAGTAAATTTTTAGAAGAGGGTTGCCGCCAAAAAGAAAGGGCAATTTTATTCGCCTACGAAGAGTCTCGCGCCCAATTATCTCGTAATGCTTTTTCTTGGGGCATTGACTTTGAAGAAATGGAAGAAAAAGGATTGTTAAAATTATTATGTACCTATCCAGAATCTGCCGGTTTAGAAGACCATTTACAAATTATTAAATCAGAAATTTCTGAATTTAAACCCGGTCGAATTGCTATTGATTCTTTATCAGCATTGGCTAGGGGTGTTACTAATAATGCGTTTCGTCAATTTGTAATTGGGGTTACAGGATACGCCAAACAAGAAGAAATTACAGGGTTTTTTACCAACACCACCGATCAATTTATGGGGGCCCATTCTATTACTGAGTCCCATATTTCTACCATCACTGACACCATTTTGATGTTGCAATATGTAGAAATTCGTGGGGAAATGTCTCGGGCAATTAATGTCTTTAAAATGAGGGGTTCTTGGCACGATAAAGGCATCAGGGAATACATGATCAATCAAGATGGCCCCATTATTCAAGATTCTTTCCGTAACTACGAACGGATTATTAGTGGTTCTCCCAGTCGTATTACTGTGGATGAGAAAAGCGAATTATCTCGTATTGTTCGCGGGGTAAAAGATAAAACAGAAGACTAATTGAGGGTTGAGAAAGTTAGGGAGTGTGGGGAGTGTGGGGAGTGTGGGAAGAATTAAGCAATATATAATGTTTTCTTTTCCCACTCTTTCCCATCCCTGTCTCAACAGATAATTTTATTAACCAACCAATATTGTTTGACCACCCTACTTTAAAAAAGCGATCGCAACCATTGTAAAAAGCGTTGTAAAATCTGTTTAATTCCTTGCAAAATTGATAAACGCTGAGAAGAAGATAAGGTATTAATTTGATTATCACAGTCTTCAACATCGGAACCTAAACCCATTCTTTGATATAATTCACGGGCATAATGATAAGATTGAATCGCTTCTTGGTTACGGTTGAGTTTTCCGTAAATAAGACCAAGATTATAGTAAGCATTTGCTACTGAATAAATTGCGCCGATGTCTTCAGCAATGGTTAAAGATTGTTGATAGTAGTCAATGGCGGTTTGATACTCTCCTAAATTTTTGTAAGCATTGCCTAAATTGCCTAAAGAAATGCCTTCTCCTTGTCTATTCCCTATCTCTCTAGAAATGGTTAAAGATTGTTGATGGTAGTCGATGGCGGTTTGATACTCTCCTAATGAATCATAAGCATTGCCTAAATTGCCTAAAGAAATGCCTTCTCCTTGTCTATCCCCTATCTCTCTAGAAATGGTTAAAGATTGTTGATGGTAGTCAATGGCGGTTTGATACTCTCCTAATGATTGATAAGCATTGCCTAAATTGCCTAAAGAAATGCCTTCTCCTTGTCTATTCCCTATCTCTCTAGAAATGGTTAAAGATTGTTGCTGGTTCTAACGGTTTCAGTTGAAGCGTGGTTGTGGTACAATTTACTTCAAAGA
>NZ_JARVCN010000115.1:0-9774 GCF_038442745.1 Crocosphaera sp. Alani8 | reverse complement strand
TCTATTAGTAAAGGGTTTTATAAGGGGGTTAAAAAGAGCGGATTTGGTATAATTTCTCGAAATAGAACAACTTCTAATGACACCTTTTATGAACCTGTATTAGTGGTTATTTACAACAACAATATCAGGGTTTTATTACTAGAAGATGAAGAGATAAAATGGCGATCATTTCCTGATGCTATTTATAATTTATCTAATAAAAATAAGAATAGAAAAAAAATAGATAAAACTGTTGTGAAGAAGATGCTAGATCAACTTACTCTTAGTTATTCAAAGGCAAATAATATTTACCTTTATGTTCATGCACAAAACGCAAGAAGATATTGGCCATGGCTACAAGATACAAACTTTGACCCTAATAATTCACCTACTAATACAATCACCATTATTCGTATTCGAGATTTAATGAATAATGAAGTTGCTTCAGGATATGGACTACCATTAGAGAACGAAAATTTGACAGAAGAATTTGATCCAGAAATAGCTTCTTATGCTTCAGGGATTTTTATGCCAATCAATTGTAACCCTCAAGAAATTCCATTAATAGAATTAAATCAAACTGTATTAAGTATTGCTAAAAAACCAGAGACAAATCAAAAACGCAAAAATGTCAGTCGCTTTGATTCATATACTTCCAAGGGAAAAACTGAAGATCCTTCTTCTGATGTTAATTGGAAAATGCCTCAACCTCGCGCTCATAATATTTTAACCACACCATCGCCAGAAAACTTTATTTTAGATCACAAAATTGCTCATCAGTTGCGATCGCTTCATTGGTGGAGTGCAGACGAATGTAAATATCCTCTACCCCTATCCTTGGCTGAAAAACTTAAAGAATGGTGTTTTAGTGACTCCGTTGAGTGAAAAAATATCATCTATAGTTTCGTATAAAAGGGTTGAGATGGTAACATCCACCCCAACCCCTAACTATGTCAAAATTTTTCTATTCCTCAGAAGGTATAATCACTTTGTCGATGATGTGAATGACACCGTTACTGGTCATGACATCAGGTGTGACAACGGTTGCGTCATCAACCATTACTGAGTCACCTAACTCGATTTCCACCTCACTACCTTGGACGGTTTTAACTTTCCCGTCTTCGAGGTCTCCAGACTTATACACACCAGGAACGACGTGATAGGTTAATATAGCCGTTAATTTCTCCTTATTTTCGGGCTTCAGTAATTTTTCAAGGTTTTCTTCCCCTAAAGCGGCGAAAGCTTCGTCAGTGGGAGCAAATACAGTGAACTCTTGTTCGCCGGATAAGGTTTCTACCAAACCGGCAGCTTTGACCGCAGCCACTAAGGTTTCAAATTTACCAGCAGCAACCGCAGTTTCCACAATATCCATCTCGGCTTTGTCTGCCATCTCTTCGGTTCCCTCGTGATGAGACACTTCTCCCTTCATTTTGTCAGCAACTGCTGGAGCAACGAAGAAACCTAAAGCTAAGAGTACCCCTAATAAACCGGAAAGAGATTTTAAACCCGTCATTTGTTTGATGATCATTTGTTTTTTAATGTTAAGTATTGTAACAATGCTGATCTTCAGTTTACAAAATAAAAGTTAATTTTGTGACAAAGGCCTAATTCTGACGATCACATCAACGAAAAATGTTCCCGTTTCTCAAGAATCAGAAGCGGTTGCTGTTTCCGTTTCACGTTTAACGCGCCGAATAGGCACATTGGCGATGAGTGCTGTCATGCGTTGGTCGCTTTCTAGGGAAAATTCCATTTCTTCAGGGTCAATATCCACATAACGGCTAACCACCGTTAAAATGTCTTTACGCATAGCTTCCACCATTTCGGGGTTTAGTCCTGCGCGATCGTGGGCTAGAATAAATTTAAGACGGTGTTTAGCTTCATCACCGCTTTTGGCATTATTTTTCCAGGGAAATATTTTTTCGAGGATTTCGAGAATCATAGGGTTCTGGGTTTAGTAGAAGGGTTTACTTTTTGAAAATATTAAGAATACGGGTGATAAGATTATCATCAGCCGCCATAAAATCTAGAAAGGGAATCTCTTTGCCGTTTAATCGCTGCGCAATATTGGTAAAGGCTAAACTAGGCAAAGAAGGAGTTTCTTCTAACACCAAAGGTTCCCCTTTGTTGGTGGAAATAATAATGCGTTCGTCGTCGGGAACTATGCCCAACAAAGGAACTACTAATAAATCTAAAATATCCTCTACCCCAATCATTTGATTGAGTTGAATCATTTTCGGTTTAATCCGATTGACAATAAGGTGAATTTTTTTGATATCTTCGCTTTCTAATAAACCTACAACTCGGTCAGCATCACGCACAGCAGCCATTTCTGGGGTGGTGACAATGATAGCCTCTTGTGCCGCACAAATAGAGTTACGAAACCCCATTTCGATACCTGCTGGACTATCAACAAAAATAAAATCGAACTGTGTGTCCAACATTTCCACTAACTTTTTCATATCGTCGGGACTGATGGCTTCTTTGGTGCGATTTTGAGCAGCCGGTAAGAGCATTAAATTGGGTTGACGCTTATCTTTTACTAAAGCTTTCTCAATAGAACATTCCCCAGATAAAACATCAATAGCAGTGTAAACCACCCGTTGTTCTAGTCCTAAAAGCAAATCTAGATTCCTCAAACCAAAATCAGCATCTACCAATGCAATTTTGTACCCCAAACGGGCGATAGCTGATCCTAAATTAGCGGTAATAGTGGTTTTGCCTACGCCTCCTTTTCCAGAGGTAATTACAATAACACGACTCATAATGTAAAGCTCAATTATCCAATAGACTAAAATTTATTATTATGCAGGACTGGAGGTATTTTTTTGCGTCCATGCCTTATTTTTTGTGGTAAATGTGTGAGTTTTGTTAAAATTTAGGGCAGATTTGAGGCGGATGCCTTCGGTGGTCAAATAGGCCACCTCTGCTTCAAATACCTCTGGAATATCCCCTGGGGGTCGGGCTACGGCTTCACCAATGCGCAATTGGGTTGGCTGCATTCGTAACGCCATGATACAACATTCTGGGTTGCCTTTTGCCCCTGCGTGGGCAACACCCCGTAAATGTCCCCAAATGATAATGTCTCCATCGGCAATAACTTCTCCTCCTGGATTGACATCCCCTAAGATGATAATTGTTCCTGGATGACGAATGGCTACCCCAGAGCGAACTGTAGTCCTAAGATACAAGGGTTCAGTAAGATTGGTGGGGGTAGATGTGTCTGTGGGAAAGAGTTCCCTTTTTGGGCTTTCTTGTTCGACGGAATAACCTGCGGTGGCTGCGGTAATGGCGGTTTGACGACGGGTAGTGAACACACGGGTTAGTTGTAAGTCTGCAGCCTCTAAAGCTTCATTGATGTTGTGAAACTGACGACTATCCAGTAATCTGTTTTCTACTAATAAATGAACAGGGGTGTCTTCTGTCCAGGTTCCTTTATGATGGTTTAAGCAATATTTTAAGTCTTGCAATAATTCTACCCAGTCTCTATTTCCCTCTTTTGGTTCGGTATCTGGCAAAATCAATAATAGTTTTTTTCCTGCCCTTTTTAGATGAACTTGGGAATAAGGTTTAGATACATTAACATTACCCTTGGACAAAGACGGGGTTGACTCAGGATTCATACAATTCAACCTTTAAACGATCTAAGCCCTAAGCTTAACATTAATTATTAAACAATAGGTATATTTCAGTAAGTCAGTGGTCAAAATTCGTTGTAATAATAGCTGTTGGCTTTTATTTGATCAGTTTTTACTCGCTACGAATTTTCTTGAATTATTTGACCGTTTTCTCCTAGAGATGGATATTTTTCTCCTTTGTTTTGATACGCTGTTGCTAAGTTAGGATAACTCCATTCAAATAAAATTTCATGATATCTATCGCTGTTTAATCGACAAGTATCGTACATTTTTTTTGCCAATCTCTGGCGTTGTGCTTCAAATAAAATAACTGCAGCTGCCACAGAAACGTTTAAAGATTGCACCATTCCCAACATGGGAATAATAATATGTCCATCCACTAATTCGGCGGCATCTTCAGTAACACCCCATTTTTCTGCCCCTAATAAAATAGCTGTGGGTTGGGTGTAATCTATGTGGCGATAGTCTAAGGATTTCTCTGTGAAGTGGGCTGCATAGATGCTAAAATTTTGGCTTTTTAAATAACTTATAGCTGTTTTAATGTCGGGATGAGTGTGAAGAAATATCCATTTATCACTTCCTTGAGAAACCTGAGAAAAGGTAGGAAATTCATCAGTCTCATTAATACTATGAACGTCTAATATTCCCACAGCGTCACAAGTCCGAATAATAGCGGATAAATTATGAGGTTTATGAACATCCTCGGTTAAAACAGTTAAATCTGGTTGTCTTTTTTCAAGAACTTGTTTGATACGATGATAACGTTTAGGAAGCACATTAATAAACTAAAAATTACAAAATGACAGATATCATTTTATCATAGTATGCTGCTCTTAATTAGAAAGTAATATGAAACCCTTAATTTCGAGATAAATTATAATTAATTAGGAATTAATGATAAAATAATTAAAAACGACATAAAAATGACATGAATAATTTTGATTGGATTGTTGTTGGTGCCGGTATTACTGGCTCAGCATTGAGTTATGAGTTGTCTAAAAAAGGTTTAAAAGTATTATTATTAGAAAAAGATCCTAACTACGATAATGCAACTCGTTACAGTTACGGAGGGATTGCTTATTGGTCTGGAACTGACGATTATTCGATTCAATTATGTCAAGAAAGTCGAGAGATTCACAGTAATTTATCGGAAGAGTTGGGAGCAAGTACAGAATTTAGAGAACTGGATTTAATGTTAACTATTCCAGTCGATAATAATCCCCAATCTATTGCTAAAAACTACGAAAAATTTTTTATAAAACCTAGATTATTGAATCCAGAAGAAACTACAGAAGTTGAACCTTTATTAAACAAAAATGCCATTTCAGGATGTCTTAGGTTACCTCATGGACATATACACCCAGAAAAAACAAACAAAGCTTATCAACAAGCTTTTCTAAGATTAGGTGGAACCCTTAATTATGAAAAAGTTACTCAACTATTGTCTCAAAATAAAACCATTCAAGGAGTCAAAACAAATAAAGAAGAATATTACGGTGAAAATGTCGTGATTTGTGCAGGAGGGTTAAGTCATTTATTATTAAAAAATACAGGCATTAATATTAATATTTATTTTACCCATTCTCAGTTAATATTGACTCCAACTGTAGACATTAAACTACAAACATTAGTGATGCCAGCAGTGTTAAATCGTCTTGATATTGAAGAAAAATCCGGTGATTCTGGGATTCAACCTTTATGGGATAATCCTAGTGATGATGTTATCTCCGATGTTATGGAACCCGGTGCTATCCAATTTTTAGATGGCAGTTTCTGCTTAGGTCAAACCAGTCAAATTATAACCAATCCTACAGTAAAATTGAATGAAACTACAGCAGAAAAAACCATCCGTGAGGGAATAGAACCCATACTGCCCAAACTACAAAACTTACCTGGAAAATTACACAGTTGTTTAGTCGCTTTTTGCCCTGATTCTAACTTTTTGGTGGGTAAAATCAATGATTTCAAAGGACTTCACCTATTCTCGGGATTCACTAGTACACTTATGTTTGCTCCTCCTTTAGCAAGACGTTTTGCTGATTGGGCAACAAACAATAATGAAAAAATGCCATCTTTATAATGATGACATCTATATTTTTTATTACCTATTAGTAACAAATATTCTAAATTAAATAGCCCTTCCATCTTCTTGTTTTTACTTTACATTACTGAATAGTGATATAGTTAGAAATATCTTCAAAGTATAAACCCTAATTCTCATACTATGGCGGATAAAGTTAAACCTGATTGGACAGGGAACGATCTTCTTTCGCGCTTTGTTAACGTAATGATACAAACAAAGCCTATTTATCGCCTCATGACTCATCAAGCGAGAAAAGTAATTATTAAAACAGCAGAAAAGAACGGTATTGCTTGGGAAGAAAGCTGTCAAACTTTAGAAAAATCCCCTGCTAAAAGTCTATTAGCACAAATTACTAACCCCGATATCGTTTATCCCGATTATTATTTGGTTCCTTTTCATGCTTATGATCAAGGAAACTTGTGTTGGAAAGCTGCTTTTGAGGCCATTCCTGCTAGTCGATCTCTGGGACTTCGAGTCTGGAAAGATGAGAAGTTAACTTGGCAAGAAGCACACCAAAGATTGCGATCTAGTTTTTACGCTATTTTGGAACCTTATAGTCCTCCCAAAGTACAAAACATCCTTGATATTGGTTGTTCTGTGGGTATCTCTACCAAAGAACTACACCGTTATTATAGCCAACGGCAACAAAACTTACCCGTCAAGACCATCGGACTTGATCTATCCCCTTATATGTTAGCGGTGGCCAAAGTTACCGATGAGGAACAAGAAATAAGTGAATGGATACACGGTTTAGCAGAAAAGACCAATTTTGACGATAATTCTTTTGATGTGATTACAATTCAGTTTGTTCTCCACGAATTACCCCGTGATGCTGCAACCGCTATTTTTCAGGAAGTTTTACGTATTTTACGTCCTGGAGGTATTCTCGGTATCATTGACAATAATCCGAGTTCAAAAGTTATTCAAAACTTACCACCAGCATTATTTGTCTTAATGAAGAGTACAGAACCCCATAGCGATGATTACTATACTTTTGATGTGGAACAAACTTTAAAAAATTTGGGGTTTGATTATAAAACCACACTTCCTAGCGATCATCGTCATCGTGCTATTGTAGCCACAAAACCATTTGAATGAAATATAAATAAATATGTGTGTCACAGAAGGAGATCGCCTTCTGTGAAAAAATCGAAGCTAGAAGAGGCAGGGGGCAGAAGGCAGAGGTGCGATCCAAGCGGATTCTCAATCCACATTGGAAAGCACACCTTCGAGGGTTTTCGACTTTTAAGCTATCAATGTTAAAAGGGGATATGGCAAACGGATTTGGTATAAAAGAGAAATAGGGTCACTTAAGATGTACTTCACAGCTATGGAAAATGCTATGGTTTGATTACTCAGTTGAATATTGGACGGAAGACTAATCAGGTTTCAGCGCATTACTATATTTGATAGCGCGAGCTACCATCGTCACTAATTTCCAAGGCTTCTTGGTCGCCATCGCCGCACTGAGTAATCCTGAAGTCATAGCACCACAAACGCCGAAAAGAGCAGCATCACTCCCGGTGAGATAGAGACCTTGAATAGGAGTTTTGGGACTAAACCACCGATTCTGAAATTTTTCTGGAACCATTGGGAGACCGTAGATATTACCATTTCTGTGATTAGTAAAATGGGTCGTAGTGATTGGAGTCCCAACCTCCAAATACTCAATTTGTTCAGCAAAACCAGGAAAATGTTCGTTGACAAATTCGACGAGACTATTGCCTATACGGGTCTTTAATTCCTCATAGTCCCCACCCCGATGCCGCCAAGGTTTATTATCCCAAGCGTTGAATGAATCAGCATCAATAAATGCAATAATCTCAGCAGTATGCCCTTTTGCAACTGGATTTTTAAGAGACGGAAAAGACAGAAATGCATGATTTACTTGACCATTAACTAACTCATTTCGGCAAGCGTGGATGTCATCATGGTCATAATCAGAATAAATCCAATAGTTTTCACCTTGGAAACCAAATCGTTTCGGATCACTTTTAAGCCCCAGATAGACCGTGACGTTAGCTGTACCGTTAGGGAATTTTTTAGTTTCCATACGACAAGGTAGCTTTATTTCTTGAGGAATCAGACTTGTATAAGTTTTATAAGCTCCAGCATCAGATATTACCGTATTGGCTAGGAAAATTTTCTCAATTGACCGTTTTCCTTTTTTTTGAAACGCACGGACTCCGATTACTTGGTTCTCCTTGATTAAGATTTCCTCAACTGAGTGATTCTTAAGCACTTTTCCACCTTGTGCTTCTATCGTCGGCACGATACTTTCAGCAATTGTGGCTGAGCCACCAACCGGGAAATATCCACCTTCCATGTAATGACGCACTAACAATGCGTGTCCGACAAATGCACTTTGGCATGGTGGCAGACCATACAATCCCCATTGTCCCAGCAACACAGCTTTAAGCTTGGGATCGGTAAAGTGGCTGTTCATGTACTCACCTGTAGTCATCTGAGCATATTTCTCACCCCACTTACGAATCAAGCGCGCCAAAAACCAGAGCTTACCTGTCATCATCTGGGTAACTGTGTATAGTTCTAACCACATGTAAGCACGATCCAAGTCCTTAAAGTATTGCTGGATTGCTAAATTTTCATGGGGAAAGCGATCAATTAACCCAGCTATCAGGTGTTTTCGCCCTTTGCGTACGTCATGGGTAAAGTGGGGAAAGACCAAACGATCATAAACATCAGGCATGGGCTGCCATTTGACCTGTCCCTGGGTAATGAAATCAAAGATGGCTCTGGGAACCGAGCCTTGTTCTACTTCTCCAACGTAATGCAATCCGACATCCCATTCCAAATTACCGTGACGCTTAAAAGTATGCGTAAAGCCACCAACTTGAAAGTGACGCTCTAGTAGGAGTACTCGTTTACCCTCAAGCTGACTGAGAAGACTCGCTGTTGTCATTCCTCCCATTCCTGAGCCAATGACAATGACATCAAATTGCTCAGTGATGGTTTCCGATGATTGATTTTGGGTTTGAGGCAGAATAGTGGAAGTCATGGTGTCCTCACTTAAATTAGATCTCAATGGATAGGAGAAACATTGGTACATTGCGCCAAGGCACATAAACAAAAGTACCAATCTCCACAGAACTCAGTGAATGGAGCCAACACATTGATTTTTACTCTTTCATTTTTTAGCCTAGTTATATTCGATTTGCCATCGGTATTTACTCCATCTGACGATAGTTTTGTCTTTCATTGGTTTAGTAAAAACAACGACTATCTTAACTCTTTTATCATTGCATTTTAGCCAAAGCCATGATAAAAATATTGAATTGTCCCAAATGCCATATCTCCCAAGACCCCAAATTGAAAATAATAAATTTAATTAAATCGAAGACCTTTAAATTTTGTTCTGTCTTCCTACTAAAATAAATGAAATCCATCAAACTCTCGCTAAAAATAATGGCATTAGGCTGTCTTAGTTTAGGGTTTCTTTTTTTTATCTTTTTAGTTATCCTTCGGTTTATTTTTCCTGACTTGTATTTTTGGAAACCAATAAAACTATCGTTAAATGGAGTTAGATGTCTTGATATAGAAGATGAATCTCAATACTTTTATGATTCCTCAGAATTTAAGATGCCGACCAATGCAGAAATTGTTATAAGCTGTAATGACCATAGTGGTTTTCATAGGGATGGAGAATACTATGTTGTGTTTGATACTACCAATCAATATATTAATAACTATTTGCAGAGTCGCTTATGGGAAATATCTTGGAAACGTGGCCCTATTCCAGATACAGTTACTTCAAAAACTGGATTATATAAAAAGTTCTTGGAAGATTTTCAATCTCCGAATGTCTGGTATTTAGTGGAAGATAGGTTTCCCGTGAAAGAAAGCCAACCAGCTAATATATTTCATAATGGAAGATTAATAATGATTAATCCAGATAAAAAGAGAGTCTTTTACAGTCAATGGGATTTTTAGTTGCTGTTGTCGATAAAGATAATACAAATAGCCCCCGTCGCTCAATTAAGCTGAACGGGGGTTCATAATTAAACTCACATCTTGCACCAAGAAAAGTTGATATGAGGAACGATGGCTAAAACT